>NZ_CP015963.1:900000-1135000 GCF_001663155.1 Altererythrobacter ishigakiensis | reverse complement strand
TGGCCGGTTCACCAGCGTCGCTTTTGATAACCTGCGCAACATCGCGTTCGAAAGGGTCGGGCAGGTCGCAACGCTTAATTTGGCGCAAGACGTTTTCCATCGGCTGCACCGGCTCAGTCTGCGCTTTCACCTCGGCCGGCGCACAGGCGAAGTAACCAAAACCATCGAACGCGGCACCAAGAGCATCGACATGATGCTCTATTTCCTGCTGTTCAATATTGCTCCCACCGCCATCGAACTGGTCGCGGTAGGCGTTATCTTCTATATCAATTTCGGTTGGGAGCTGGTCGCCGCAACGGGCTTCACAGTGGTCACCTATATATTAGTGACGCGTTGGATCACCGAATGGCGCACCAAGCTGCGCCGCCAGATGAATGACCTGGACGGCAAGGCGCTCGACCGCGCGGTGGATTCGCTTCTCAATTACGAGACGGTTAAATACTTTGGCGCTGAACAACGCGAAGAAGCGCGTTACGGCAAGGCCGCCAAGGCCTATGCCGAAGCCGCGATCAAAAGCGAAAACTCGCTCGCTATTCTCAACATAACGCAGGCCATGATCACCAATGCGCTGATGGCTGGCGCGATGGCATATACTGTATGGGGTTGGAGCAAGGGAGAGCTTAGCGTCGGCGATCTGGTGTTCGTGAACACCTATCTGCTTCAACTTTTCCGACCACTGGATCTGCTCGGTTGGGTTTACCGCACAATCCGCCAGGGGCTCGTCGACATGGGCGAGATGTTCAAGCTGATGGATGCATCTGTTGAAGTTGAGGACAGACCGGGGGCACCTGCCCTCCTCATCAATCGTCCCCACATTACCTTTGATCATGTCAGCTTCGGCTACGAGCCAGAACGGCAGATACTGAACAATCTCAGCTTTGAAGTGCCGGCCGGATCGAACATTGCAATTGTCGGACCTTCTGGCGCGGGCAAGAGCACTATCGCACGATTGCTGTTCCGTTTTTACGACCCGCAGGGCGGGCGTATCCTGATCGACGGTCAAGATATCGCGGGCGTCACTCAAGAAAGCTTGCGTGCAGCCATAGGCATCGTTCCTCAGGACAGTGTGCTGTTCAACGACACGATTGGCTACAACATTGCCTATGGAAGTGACGGCGCGCGTGACGAAGATGTGGTTGCGGCGGCTCGCGATGCCGCGATCTTGCCGTTTGTTGAGCAGTTGCCCGACGGCTTTAGCACTGAAGTGGGGGAGCGCGGCCTCAAGCTTTCCGGTGGCGAGAAACAGCGGGTCGCGATCGCAAGGACGTTGGTCAAGAACCCGCCGATCCTGTTGCTCGATGAAGCGACCAGCGCGCTGGACACGCGAACCGAGCAGGACATACTCTCGACGCTACGGCGCGTATCGAAGGGGCGTACAACGATTGCTATCGCGCACCGCCTATCGACAATCGCTGATGCGGATCGGATCCTTGTGCTCGATCAAGGCAAGCTCGCAGAAGCAGGCCGCCACCGCGATCTGCTCGCGGCGGACGGTCTCTACGCTGAAATGTGGGCGCGCCAAGCAGCCGAACGTGAAGAAGAAAACCAAGTAGCGGAGTAAGGTTTACTCCGCCTCGCCAGCTTCATCTTCCTCAACCTTGCGCAAACTTGCTGATGACAAATTGACGTCGTCGGCCGCAATCACTTCCACATCACCGCGGATCGCCTTGAGATCGTCCAGGAACTGAGAGGCATCGCCAACGACCACCAATGTTGCTTTGTCGGGGTCAACATAAGTTCTCGCAACTGCGCTGGCAGCTTCGCCGCCAACGGCATTCAGGCGCTCTGCAAACTTGAGAGCTTCTGCAGGCTCAAGCCCCTGCTGCAACAGCGTGGAAACGATTGAGTTGAAACCGCCACTTGATTCGAGCGACCGGGCAAAGTTGCCCGACATGTAAAGCCGACGCTTGGCAAGCAAGTCATCGCTCAATGGTTCACTGCCCAACCGTGCGAACTCATCGAAGAAGATCTTTGCGACCTCATCGGCGGTATCATTCTTGGTCTGCGCGCTAGCAGTTAGGATTGAATCATCCGCCCTGTCCGCGAACCCCGAATAAGCGCCATAGCTAAGCGAACGCTTGGTGCGAATCTCTTCAAACAGGCGCGCGCTCGATCCGCCACCCAATACGCTGTTGGCAAGCTCAAGCGGGAAGAAATCCTCGCTCTTGCGCGCCGGCGCCCGTACCGCTGCAACCACGGCTGCCTGGCCCGCCTCCGGCATATCGATCACGATCGTACGGATAGGTTGCTTTTCTCCCGCTGCCTGTTGCGGAACTGGTCCCGACGGGGTTGCGACGGTCCAGTCGCCGAACATTTGTTCAGCCACAGAAATTGCCTGCTCTGGATTGATCCCGCCACTGATCACAATCTGCATGGCATCGGGATGGAAATAAGCGGCGCGGTGTGCGATCAGATCATCGCGAGTAATTGCCGCCAGACTCTCAGTAGTACCGCCCGGCTGTGAGCCGTAGGGCGCATCGCCATACATCGCGACGCGGACAGCAAACCGAGCCAGGCTGCCTGGATCCTTCAGCGAAACCTGCAAGCCATCCGCCGCACGTTTGCGTTCGCGCTGGAAGGCATCTTCGGGATAGATCGCCCCTCGAACGATGCGCGCAGCTAGCTCGCCCGCGTCGGCAAGCGTTGCCACCGGCGCTGTCAGGCTGAAGCTTGTGCCATCACTGCCCGCTCCGCCACCGAAACTCGCACCCAGGCTTTCAAACCGCGCAGCGATGGCGACTTCATCCATCCCTTCGACACCTTTATCCGCCAACCCGGCGGCCATTTGCGCGATCCCAGCTTTGGCGCGTGGATCCGTCTTGCTGCCGCCGGGGACAAGCATGGTAACGGTTGCGATAGGGACATCGCCGGTTTGCACAGCGACTACCTTGATACCGTTCGAAAGTGTGCGCTCGACGATTTCAGGCGCGGCGACATTGGGTACTTCGCCGGGCGCGGGAGGCGCCATGCGCTGATCCTCCGGCAAGACCTTGCGGATTTCACCCACTGCTGGTGGGAGAGTCCGGAACTCGGGCATTCGGACGGGGTTTGCGTATGTCGAGGGATCATCCTCGCCTGAAGTATAGGTAAATGCCACGCGTTTCTGCGGATCGAGATAGTGCACTGCGACGCGCATCACATCTTGAGGAGTTACCTCGAGCAGCTGATTAAGGCGTGTGTCGGCAAAGTCGGGATCCCCGCTTGAAACCAGCGCTTCGCCCAGTTCAAACGCCCGTCCGCGTGCCGTTTCCCGCCGGCGCAGCGTGCTAGCGACAATCTCGTTACGCGCTTCGGCCAGCTCGGCTTCGCTGACAGGCTCAGTGCGGAGGCGTTCCAGTTCCGCTTCAAGCGTGGATCTCGCTTGATCCATTGCCATCGGATCGGACACAACGGCATAGGCTGCGATCTGGCCTGCTTCGCGAAACAATTGCACATTGGCTGCGGCCTGAACCGCCTGACCACTGCGCACGAGAGCGCTGTCCAGACGGTTATTGTCGCCGCGAACCAAGATTGCCTCCAGCATTTCCAGCGCTGCAGCGTCAGGATCAGTTGTTGGCGGCCCCTTCCAGACAGCCCCCACTACGGGCAATGGCACATTGGGTGCAGTTGCGTTGACTACGCGCGGCTCTGTGCGTTCAGGCTCACGCTCTGTGATCGCCAAATCAACCGGATTCGCGCGCTGAGGAATATCCGCGAAATATTCATCTACTAACGCCTTTAGTTGAGCGACTTCGAAATTGCCCGCAACAATCAAGGTCGCCGTGTCAGGCCCATAATAGGCTTCGTAGAATGCGCGTGCGTCGTCCAGCGTGGCACTGTCCAGATCTTCGATACTGCCGATGCCTGGCCGGCGATGTGGCATGATATCGAACGCGTTTTCAGTCAGGACATAGCGCTGCAAGCGGCCATAAGGAGGTGCGAGTACGCGCTGACGCAGCTCTTCTTTCACCACCCCGCGTTCGGTTTCGAACACTTCGTCATCTACCACAACTTTGGCCATGCGTTCGCGGTGGGTCCACAGCATGGTTTCCAGATACTGGGCAGGCACAATCTCGTAGTAATTGGTGCGGTCGATCCAGTTCGATGCGTTGCGTGTGCCACCGATATCCGCCGTCAGTCCGTAGATCATGTTATAAGGCATGTTCTCAGTTTTTCGGCTCAGGATATGCTCGAACAGATGAGCAAATCCGCTGCGTCCCTCCGGATCAAGCTTGGACCCGATATCGTACCATAGGGAAGTGGTAACAGTGCTGGTGCCGGCATCGGGGATCGCGATCACCCGCAAACCATTGTCGAGCGTCCACATGGTGTAGTCGATTTTGGGCGCAGACAGGCTGACTTCGCTGGTTGAAGCGTGATCATCTGCGAAGGCAGGCGTTCCTGCCATCATCGCCACCGCCGCTACGCCTGAAAACAAAAACTTACCGATCATCTTGGTCCCCGCTTGTCTCGTTCATCAAATAATGCCTTGGACATAGGGCTGGTTCCAGATCAACCGCTCGCCATTGATTGTCCTGCGAACGGCTCACGAATATCGATGTGCGGCTTCTCCCGCATCGATCAGCGCACAACGGTTTCACCATACTTGGGGTTGTGCTGCACTGCACAATAGGCCAAAGGCGCACGTTCACTAAATCCGGCGCTCCACAAACCGCCGCAAAGCCAATCCAAATTCGGGAATTCTCAATGTTCGATGCCGCTGCGATCCGCCGCGACTGGTTTTCAAATGTGCGTGCGGACATCCTCGCCGGGATCGTTGTCGCTCTGGCCCTTATCCCGGAGGCGATCGGCTTTTCGATTATCGCCGGTGTTGACCCGCGTGTAGGCCTCTACGCTTCTGTCACGATTGCAATCGTGATTGCATTCACCGGCGGGCGTCCGGGTATGATATCAGCCGCTACAGCCGCAGTTGCCGTTGTTGTTGTCCCGCTCGTCCGCGATCACGGGGTAGAGTATCTTTTCGCAGCGACCATTCTGATGGGTATTTTTCAAGGCATCGCAGCGCTGCTTCGTCTCAATTTGCTGATGCAATTCGTCAGTCGCTCCGTGATCACCGGTTTTGTTAACGCGCTCGCGATACTCATCTTCATGGCTCAGCTTCCGCAGCTGATCGACGTAACCTGGGAAACTTATGCGATGGTCATTGCCGGTTTGGCGATGATCTATCTCATACCGAAACTCACCACTGCCATCCCAAGCCCGCTGATCGCAATTATAGTCCTGAGCGCGCTGTCGATCTGGCTTGATGCGCCTGTCAACACGGTCAGCGATATGGGCGAATTGCCCGAAGGACTGCCTTTCTTCGCTTTGCCCGACATACCGTTGACGTGGGAAACACTGCGCATCATCGCACCGTATTCTGCGACGATGGCGGCAGTTGGATTACTTGAGAGCCTGCTGACAGCGCAGATTGTGGACGACATGACCCACACCGGCAGTGACAAACGCCGCGAGAGCGCCGGACAAGGCATTGCGAATATCGTCACGGGGTTCTTCGGTGGCATGGGGGGCTGCGCCATGATCGGCCAGTCAGTGATCAATGTCTCCAGTGGCGGCCGTGGTCGTTTGTCCGCTCTTGCCGCAGGTGTGACTCTTCTAATTCTGTTGGCCGCGCTCGGTCCCTTTGTCGGCCAAGTGCCGATGCCGGCATTAGTCGCCATCATGATCATGGTTTCAATCGGCACGTTCTCCTGGAACTCGATACCCAACCTTGGCAAGCATCCATGGCAGTCTTCTGTCGTAATGCTAAGCACTGTTGTAACAGTGGTCGCGACGCACAATTTGGCTCTGGGCGTATTGGTGGGCGTTCTCCTTTCAGGAATCTTCTTCACTCAGAAAGTCATGGGCATGTTCACCGTGTCTCGCCATGTTGAAGGCGACACCGCAATCTACACCGCAACAGGTCAGATATTCTTCGCCAGTGTTGATAGGTTTACTGCTGCGCTTGGTCCGGAAAGCATTCAACCGAACCCAGCGCCGCATGTAGTCATCGACGTATCATCAGCACATTTCTGGGACATTTCCGCGATTGATGCGCTGGACAATGTGGTCGAACGTATGCGCCGGAACGGTCGTAGCGTGGAGGTGACGGGCCTCAATACCGCCAGCTCTGATCTGGTCGACAAGTTTGCACTAACGGATAAGACCGGCGTTGAGATTGGGCTTGCGCCTCATCCCTGAGCGGTTGAACGTTGGAGGTCCTTTAAAATAGCGAGCGCCTGATCGCCTCGCTCGGTCGGAACAAACACATGATCATGATGATACGCGGCAACGACATTGCACGCGATCCCATGCTCTGCCAACGCGCTCGCGACAGCCGCTGTTAGACCAAACCCCGTCAGTGAAGAGTGCACTGTCAGCGTGATGCGAGCGAAGGCCGCGCTTTCATCGCCTAGCTCACGAGCGACCGCTTCGGGCACAATGGCAGTGACGCCTTCATCCTCGCGGAAGGTGCCAATCGCTGCACCTATTGCCGTGGGTGCAATGTCAGGTGTGATAAGGAGAAAGCAGTAGCTCTGATCATCCAGGATCGGCGCCATGTGCGCCACCATAGCATCGCGATCAGAGATTGGACCTGTTGTCACAGGATATACTTGGACAGATCGCTATCACCCGCGAGATCAGCCAACCGATCACGCACATATGTGGCATCGATTGTAATCGTCTCATCGGTGTGCTCTTCTGCTTCGAAGCTAATTTCCTCTAGCAGACGCTCCATCACCGTTTGTAGTCGCCGCGCGCCGATATTTTCGACGCTCTCGTTCACCTGAGCCGCAATCTTGGCGACTTCGCCGATGGCATCTTCGGTGAAATCCAACGTAACCTTCTCAGTGCCCAGTAGGGCGCGATATTGCTCGACCAGATTTGCACGCGTCTCCGATAGAATTCGGACGAAATCTTCCTCGGTCAATGCGCGCAATTCGACCCTGATCGGGAGTCGACCCTGCAATTCGGGCAACATGTCTGAAGGTTTGGCTACGTGGAATGCGCCCGAAGCGATAAACAGCACGTGGTCGGTTTTCATCGGGCCGTACTTGGTGCTCACGGTTGTGCCTTCGATCAGTGGCAGCAAATCGCGCTGAACACCCTCGCGGCTAACGGAACCGCCGCGCACATCGCTGACCGCGATCTTGTCTATCTCGTCGAGAAAAACAATGCCGTTGGTCTCAGCGTTGCGCAGTGCGGCCTGATTAACGTCATCCTGATCGAGACGTTTGTCCGCTTCTTCATCGACCAGCCGGTCCCATGCATCAGGAACCTTCAGCTTGCGCCGCTTGGTCGGCTTCTTGCCCATTGCCTTGCCGAACATGTCGGACAAATCGATCATACCTACGTTGCCACCCATATTGCCCATGTCGAAAGGCATATTTGGAGCTTCCTCAACATCGATTTCGACTTCGACGTCATTCATCGCGTCCTGTACCACCCGTTCGCGGAATGCTTCGCGGGTCGCTTCAGACGCATTCTCGCCACATAACGCGTTGAGCAGGCGTTCCATTGCGGCTTCACTGGCAGCTTCGCGCACCGCCTCGCGGCGCTTCTCCTTCTCCAGCCGGATTGCTTCTTCAGCCAGGTCGCGCGCGATTTGCTCTACGTCACGACCAACATAGCCAACCTCAGTGAACTTGGTCGCTTCGATCTTGATGAACGGCGCTTGCGCAAGCTTTGCCAGCCGGCGACTGATCTCTGTCTTGCCGCAGCCAGTTGGTCCGATCATCAGAATGTTCTTCGGCGTAACTTCGTCGCGCAGCTCGCGGTTGAGCCGCTGACGGCGCCAGCGATTGCGTAGTGCTACGGCGACTGCGCGTTTAGCATCCTTTTGCCCGATAATATGTTCATCAAGCGCGGCGACAATTGCCTTGGGAGTGAGTGCTTCAGTCATTTCGGTTAGATCTTTTCGACGGTCACATTGCCATTGGTGAAGACACAGATATCTGCGGCAACCTGCATCGCTTTGGTCGCGATGACTTCCGCATCCTGTTCGTAGTCAGCCAAAGCGCGGGCCGCGGCCAGTGCGTAATTTCCACCTGAGCCAATCGCGGTGATGCCGCCTTCGGGCTCCAGAACATCGCCATTACCGGTCAATACCAGCAGACTATCCCTGTCTGCCACGATCATGAGCGCTTCAAGATTGCGCAGATATTTGTCAGTGCGCCAATCCTTTGCAAGCTCAACCGCGGCGCGCAGCAATTGTCCCGAATGCGCCTCGAGCTTCTTTTCTAGACGCTCGAACAGAGTGAATGCATCAGCGGTCGCACCAGCAAACCCGGCGATGACCTTGCCACCTTCACCAATGCGCCTGACCTTGCGGGCGTTGGGCTTCATGACTGTGTTGCCCATGGATACCTGGCCATCGCCAGCGATCACGGTCTGATCGCCACGCTTAACCCCAACAATGGTGGTTCCATGCCACTGGATCAGGCCGTGGCTCGCCGCTTTATCGTCCATGAAGGCGAATATGGGGGTGAAGTTCTGCCGGTCAAGCGGCCTGGACCAGCTCCGCGCTATTGCGGCGCGCCAGCTCCGGGTGCGCCAACTGTACCGATATTACCGAACAGATCTTCCAGGAAGCCCCGCTCACGGCCCAGCGTTGGCGTTTCGTCACCGTCCGGAGACAAGAAAGCGACGCGATCAATGCCAGTGCGATCTGTGCTGGTGACATTTCCTGAGGCGTCAAATTGAACGGCAAGCACACTGTGAGAGCGGATCTTCGGACTGCTCATTGCCCGCTGGCCCGTCACGCTTGACACATAGTACCACGTCGGCGTTCCATACTGGCTGGTAAAGCTTGGGCGGCCAAGCGTCATTTCAACTGAACGTTGGTTGTCGATACCCGGCTGGATCGCATCCACAAGCAACGCATCAACCACATAACCGCGTGATTGACGGATCGATGTGCATCCCGCCATCGCAATCGCCAATGTTGCAATCAGACCAATCTTGAATGCCTTCGCGTGGATCATTCGAACCGCTAACCTTATCTGTATTTGCTCGTCGCGCATTGTGCGCATAACGAGCATCCCTATATTTCGGCCAAGAGCCTTACGGCGATGGAACGCAGCTTGCAACGCTGCGTTTCAATGCCACTGGGCATAGCGAATTGAATTGCGGCTGAACGCGGCCACCGCCTGCCAAAACAAAGGAGCTTTTCCTCGAATGTCGTTCCTATCCAAACTTCTCGGCACGCAAAAGGACCCACGCGATGAAGTTCGCCCGCTGTGGCACAAAGTGGTCGAATTGGCCCGTGATCCGTCATGGTATTCGAATTGCGGGGTCGCAGACACTGTGGCAGGCCGGTTTGACATGATCACCGCCGTATTGAGCGTAGTAGTAGTCCGCCTGGAAGCTTCCGCGCATCACAATCAAAGCGCGCTGCTGTGTGAGCTTTTTGTCGAGGACATGGACGGACAACTGCGAGAGTTTGGCATCAACGATGTCGTGGTGGGCAAGCATGTGGGACGATTGATGAGTTCGCTTGGCGGACGACTGGGGGCATACCGCCCTGCCCTCGCGGACATTGAAACTGAAAAACTTAAAGCCGCCGTTGAGCGCAACGTGACATTCACCGAGGATGGCTCGCCATTGTCCGTCGCGGGCAAGCTGCAAACTTTACACAATCATCTTGCCGGTGTGGGCGACGAAGCGCTTATCGCTGCGCAATTCGGCCTGGAGCCAGCCGCATGATCGAAAGCGAGCTTGCCCGCCCGATCAAGAGCCGCGCGCTTCCCGCTGAACCGGTGGTTATCGAAGCGAGCGCGGACGAGCGCGTGGCGCTGGCCAAGCGATTTGGCCTGACCAGCGTAGATGATCTGTATGCCACAGTTGAGCTGGAACAGCGGGCCAAGGCGATCCACGCCAATGGCACACTCAAGGCGAGCATCACGCAGGCTTGCGCGATTTCACATGAAGACTTTTCGACCAAAATCGAAGAGCAGCTGGCGTTCCGTTTCGTCGAAGCATCCGCGGTCGAACCTGGCCAAGGCGACGAGATCGAGATCGAGTTGGATGCCGAGGAGCTTGATGAGATCGAATATTCGGGCGACACATTCGATCTGGGCGAAGCGGTCGCGCAGTCATTGGGCCTTGCGATCGATCCCTATGCCGAGGGTCCGAATGCCGATGCCGCCCGCAAAGCCGCCGGGATCAGTAGCGATGACGAACCTTCCGGCCAGCTGGCTGAGGCGCTAAAGGCGCTGAAAAAGGACTGAGTCCGCTACCTCATTTGCATCTGAGGGTGCTCCCCACTCCACCCGCTTTGGGTCGACATTGTCAGGGGGTATCAATGACGGCAAATCCGCGCGCAGACGGCTTCTTCCAGCTTATGGCTTGGATACTCGCGCTATTGGTTGTGGCCGGCTTCGGTGCGCTGCAGTTCCTCGCGCCTGAGATGGCTAGCCCGATGCGGCCCACGGTTGCACTTCACGGACTGATATTCTTCGGCTGGTTTGCGTTGCTGATCGTACAGCCGCGACTGATCGCTCAGGGCAACTATGCTCGTCACAAACAGATCGGCCAGCTCAGCATGGGGCTCGCCATTGCATTGGTTATCATGGGCGTATTCATTACGCGCGAGGCCTATCTGCGGCCCGGCTGGTCAATTGCTGGCATGGGCCCGGAAAGCTCGATCATGTTCCCGTTCACAGACCTTATATTCTTTTCACTGCTCTATTGGCTGGCCTACGCGAAGCGCACAGAGGCGCAGGCTCACAAGCGCCTGATGCTGTTTGCAGGGATAGTGATGCTGGATCCGGCGCTGGCGCGGCTATTCACCGCCCTTGGCTTGCCGCCGCCCTTTATCACCGCAGTTGAACTTGGGCTCGTGATCGCAGTGATGATCCATGATCGTAACTCATTGGGGCGAATTCATTGGGCGACCTGGCTCGGGCTGGCATTGTTAGCAGCTGTCTACCCACTCGCATTCGGCGTTTCCCAGACAACTGCATGGACCGATTTGTTTACAGCCGTGCTGGGAAGCCCCCCGCCAATCTGATTGGCCAAATCAACCCTAAATCAAAACGGAATATCGTCGTCCAGATCGTCATAGTTGGAGCCGCCGCCTTGGCTACTGCCGCCCTGGCTACCCCCCCCGAAGCCGCCGCCTTGGCCGCCACCGCCGCCATAGCCACCGCCCGAGCGGCCACCGCCGCCTTCGCCACGACCGTCTAGCATTGTCAGTGTGCCATTATAGCCGCGCAGAACCACTTCGGTGCTGTAACGATCCTGACCCGACTGATCCTGCCATTTACGGGTTTGCAGCTGGCCCTCGACGTAGACCTTGCTGCCCTTGCGCAGATAGTTCTCGCAAACATTGACCAGACCTTCAGAGAAAATCGCAACCGTGTGCCACTCTGTCCGTTCCTGGCGTTCGCCGGTGTTGCGGTCTTTCCACGTCTCGCTGGTCGCAATGCGCAGATTCGCAACGCGCCCACCATTCTGGAAGCTGCGAATTTCCGGATCAGCCCCGAGATTTCCGATCAGCATTACCTTGTTAAGCGAGCCCGCCATTGTGCATTTCCTTCGTCAGATTCGATTCGATCTACCGGTAGGATATGCATCGCCTAGAGGCCAGCACCAGACGCCAATTTTGCGTTGATTGTGGAACTAATCTTCTAGCGCGAGGGATAGCGCAGACGCCCCAGAAAACGGGTAACGCTGAAGGACTCTCGATCCGAATTAAGGAACTTGGCTTTCACCTTCTCGAACTTCATCACGCCTTCAATTCGTCGCTCAAGAAACTCGCGGGTGGCGCGCTTGTCTTCGCTGTCATCATCTATGAATACAGCCAGCGTCGCACTATAAATTCCTGCCAAGATCGCACGCTTGGTATAGTGATTGTAGTCGGTTGCCGTATCGCCAGCGAGACGCCACATGACATCCGCACTACGCCAGCCCAACTTGAGCGCACGAGGGGCATTCTGCGGCTGTGCCATCACAGCCATCGCGCGGCGGACCGCCTCCTCAAGTCCCTCGACCGCATCCAGCCGATACTGCACCAAAGAACGAATGCGTTCGCGAATTGGCATGGAGCTGAGCTTCTCGAGAGGTATATCCTCCACCATCTTGGCGTCGATCATATCGATCCATGCTTCGATCATGTCCATTGACCCACCCGGATAGGCGAGCCGCACGACATCAATGTCTGCCCCGGCCATACCAGCTGCATTTTCAAGCGCAGCCTGCGTCCAGCCGTCGAAAATGGCAGATGCCGCCACTTCGGGCGCAAGCGCCAGTCGCAGCTCGTCTAGGGTCATGTCCGAATAGTTCGCCATATCAAAAACTTGGACCGTAGTCCTGCTTTGCTCCGTTTTCCTCGCGTTCTTCATCTGCGCGTTCAAATTCGGTCAACACCGCTGTGTTTGCATTCATCAACTCTGCATAGTCGCGTGCCGTCCGGCCAGAGTTGTCGGCACGGTCCGGATTGGCTTTATTCGCCAGCAGCAAACGGATCATTGGTATATCGCGGCGATGGACCGCGACAATAAGGGGGGTTTCACCTGCGCTGTCTGCCACTTCAACATTGGCGCCAGCTTTGATCAGAGTTTCTACCCCTTCAACAAAACCCATGGTCGTGGCGATCTGAATAGGCGTAACACCCCTCTTGTCACGCACGTCAGGATTGGCTCCGCGTTGAGTCAGGAACCGGATCCACAAGTCGTCGCGCCGCTTCGTTACGATGTGCAGCGCAGTCTCTCCGCTGGTAAGGTCACGCGAATTGATGATCGTGGTGCCAGGCTCGTCAAGCGCAGCGGTAACAGCGTCGCCATCACGATCTTCGACCGCTTTCAAGAATTCATAACCTTCTGAAAACATTTGCGCTGCAACCGGAGCAGAGGCGAACACGCCAAGAAAGGCTCCCAGTAATGCAATCTTGCGCATAACGGCACGCGTCACGCTGTCATCCTTTCAATTTTCCTGTCACAACCTACTTCAGCGGCTATTCACCAAAGCCGGTTAGCAGACGATGAACCGACACACCATGCAACACAACAAGTTACATCTCAATTGGGTTCCATTGGCAGCAGCAGCGTTGACGCTGAGCGCCTGCGATGTTGCGCCGGGCAGCGGTGGCCAGGGTGTGCCCGACTGGCCACTTGCTGGAGCGACAATTGGCGGCGATTTCGAACTGACAAGCTCAACCGGAGAAACAGTCACATGGACTGATTTTGCCGGACAATACCGCATCGTCTATTTCGGCTTTACCTATTGCCCTGACATTTGCCCCACCGACGTCCAGCGATTCTCCCAAGGGCTGGCTCAGTTTGAACAGGTCGCTCCGGAGCTGGGAGCAAAGATCACGCCGATTTTCATCTCGGTTGATCCTGAGCGCGATACCCCCGAAATTGTCGGAGAGTTCATCGCTAACTTTCACCCGCGTCTGGTGGGTCTGACCGGCTCATCCGACCAGATCAAAGCTGCGGCGAAGACTTTCGCGGTTTTCTATTCACGCGGCGAAGATACGCCGGGCGGCGGCTATCTGGTTGACCATTCCGCCGTGGTCTATCTTTTCGGGCCTGATGGGGAACCAATTGCCATATTGCCTACCGATCAGGGTGCCGATGCCGTAGCAGCGGAACTCGCGAAATGGGTGAATTGAGGGACCGCTTCTGGGAATTGCCGCTGAGCGACCTTTCGCGCGCCGAATGGGAAGCGCTTTGCGATGGTTGCGGTCGCTGCTGTCTGCATAAGATAGAAGATGCGGATACGGGCGAGATCACAGACACCAATGTCGCGTGCAAATTGCTCGACACAAGAACCGCGCAGTGCACCGATTATCGCAATCGCAAAGCCTTCGTGCCTGATTGCCTGCGTCTGACACTCAAGATCGTGAATGACGTTGCCTGGCTGCCAAACACCTGCGCCTATCGCCTGCGCGCCGACAACAATCCGCTGCCTGAGTGGCACTATCTGATATCGGGCGACCGCGAAGCTGTAAAACACGCAGGAGTATCAGTCGCCGGCCGCGTGGTGAGCGAATATGACGCGGGGCCGCTTGAACATCATATTGTCGAATGGGATGCCCCATGATCGACTGGCTGCGAAATGAGATGATCGAACCCGAGATCGAGTTAAACGGTCGGACCGTCCCGATAGTTTTGAAACGCCATAATCGCGCAAGGCGTCTGACCCTTCGGCTCGCGGCTGACGGCAAATCAGTGAATATCACGCTCCCGCACTGGGCGCGCAGCCGCGACGCGATTGCATTCGCTCACGCTCGGCGCGATTGGCTCGCGGCGCAATCGGCAAAGATCCCCGAACGCAGAACGCCCGAACCGGGCAGCACGATCCGCTATCGTGGCAGAGAACTTCGCATTGCATGGAGCGAAGGTGCCTCTCGCCGGCCTCGTCGTGAACAAGACCAAGTAGTGCTTGGTGGCCCTCTGGACGCATTGGAGCGCAGGCTTGCGCGGTGGATGGAGCGCGAGGCGCTTTCACTCTTCGAATTGGACACGCATGAATATTGTGCGGCTGCATCGCTAGACCCGGTGCCAGTCGCGCTTTCACGGGCGCAGCGACGATGGGGCAGCTGTTCGGACAAGAAACGAATCCGGTTGAACTGGCGGCTGGTACAAGCACCTGACTTTGTGCGCCGGTCGGTGGTCGCACACGAAGTGGCGCATCTAGTCCATTTCGACCATAGCCCCGCCTTTCATGCGCTGCTTAATGACATATATGAAGGCGATATTGCGAAGGCGGATGCCTGGCTCAAAGCGCACGGGCGCAAGCTCTATGCAAGCTTTGGCTGAAAGCGGCCACTGGTATCGTTCCGCCGAACACCCTATGTAATCGTTTATGAGCATCCTCAGACGCTTTAATCCTGGCCCCGGCGCAGCTGACCTTTGGGAGTATATCAAACAACCTCAGGAGTATCGCGGGCTTATTGTGGCCGCCTCGTGCATCCCGGTGGCACTGATCCTGCTTTGGGCGGGCAGCGAGAGTATGATCAAGCCTTTGGAGCGACCTTCGGTCACTTACATAACCACACTCGACGAAGATCGCACTGATGAGGAAATCCTGGCCTCGAATATAGAGAATCAGCGCATTCAGGACGAGCGGCGGGCGCAAATCGAAGAACTCGAAGAGCGAAAGCGTGAGATGTATCGCGCGTTGGGTGCAGCCAGCGGTATGGATGTTGAAGCAATGGAGGAGCGGGCAGCAATTGACCGGGCGCGCGAGGAAGCGGCACGCGAAGCCTTGCGCCGCGAAGTACTTGAAACCCGCGTTGTACCAGGCGCAGCTGACGCTGCCGTTCGCGGCGGAGATCAGTAGCAATTGCGCTCAGATAGCGAATGGATAGCCGCTTGCGCACGTTTGGCCGCGCGTGCGCGCCCTTTAAGTCGCCCCAACCCCGCCGTCGCATGTATCGTTGTGAAAGATCAGATTGTGCAGGCGCGCGGCTGGACACAAGCAGGCGGACGCCCACATGCAGAGGCAGTGGCTCTGGCGCGATTGCCCGTAGGCGGTGCAACAGGCACAACCATATATGTAACACTTGAGCCGTGTGCGCATGAGTCCGCGCGTGGACCTTCCTGCTCTGACTTGCTGACAGATGCCAAACCCGCGCGCGTTGTCATCGGCGTCGGTGACCCCGATCCGCGCACATCGGGCAAGGGCATCGCCAGACTTCGTAAGGCGGGAATCGATGTTGAAGTACTCGACCACACGGACGCCAAGCAAAGTCTCGCCGGATTTCTTACACGCGAATCCCATGCGCGGCCATTCGTTACACTGAAGCTGGCCATGTCCGAAGATGGCTTTATTGCGCGCGAACCCGGGCGAGACCAATGGATCACTGGGGAGCATGCCCGCGCTCACGTACATGCTCAACGTGCCCGGCAGGATGCAATTCTGGTGGGCCGAGGCACTTGGGATGCTGACAGGCCGAGCCTCGATGTCCGCCTGCCCGGAATCGAGACCCGCAGCCCGCAGCGATATGTACTCACAAACAACACCGCGCCGATCGAAGTAGCCGCCCTCACCTCTCCGCAAGCGATCCATGAATTGGCTGATGTCCAGTATCTCTATGTCGAGGGCGGAGCCGGCACAGCACAAGCGTTTCTGGACGCCGGACTTGTTGACGCGCTGCATATCTACACTGCGCCGATCACGATTGGTGCGGGCCTGAAAGCGCCAGCGGCGCTCCAGACCATCCCCCTCGCCGAAGCATCCGAATGGCGGGTTACCGAGAAACGCCAGCTTGGCAGCGACACATTCACTGCTTACAGCCGCGCGTAAGGAGATAAATCACACCATGTTCACTGGCATCGTCACGGCCATCGGCACCATCGAAATGGCAGAACAGCGCGGCGACCTGCGGCTGCGCATCGCCGCCCCTCTCGATCCCGCCCGGATCGATATCGGTGCGTCGATCGCCTGTTCAGGGGTGTGCTTGACAGTCATCGATCGCGGAGGAGCTAAGGGCGAGGCGTGGTTCGATGTCGATGTCTCTGGCGAAACCACCAGCCGGACGGTCCCGGCCATGTGGGCCCAAGGCGCCAAGCTCAATATCGAGCCTTCGTTGCGAATGGGAGACGAACTGGGCGGACATATCGTTACCGGGCATGTCGATGCAGTGGGCGAGATCGTCCACGCAGAAGAAGAGGGGGACAGCTGGCGCGTCGATGTCCGCGCACCGGCGAGCCTTGCGCCCTTCATCGCGCCGAAGGGATCGATCACTGTTCAAGGCGTGTCGCTTACAGTCAACGATGTGCGCGACGAAGACGATGGTAGCTGTACGTTCATGCTAAACATCATTCCGCATACTGGCGAAGTGACAACGCTTGGTGCGTTGCGCGCCGGCGATCAGGTCAATCTCGAGATCGACGTCCTTGCACGGTACCTGAAGCGGATGCAGGCGCTGGCAAGCTCTTGAGCCCATATTAGAACCGGCCGCGAGATCTGCATCCCGCGGCCGACCAAAATTTACCATTTCAGCCTGCTATTTTTCGCTACTCAGCGGTGTACCATTGACCAGTACCCTCTGACTTGTCGTCACTATACCAATGCATAGTCAGACCACCGCGCGTGCCTGCAGCTTCGCCATCCTTGGCCTCCATCGCTCCTACACAGCCAAGTGCGGTGTCAGGTCCCGGTTCACCTAACCAGTTGCAGCCATAAGCCAACGAATAGGTCCCTTGCTCATCCTCTGCAGTACAAGCGAGATGAATGGCAAAGATCCCACCATGCGGCTGACGTGTACCAACACATCGGACAGTGCCGTTGACCATCGAGCCGTCATCAAAAGTTGTCTCGTAAGTCCCGTTTACAGACCCGCCTCTGTATTGCGGTCCGTCTGGGCTGCTCAGCCCGCCGTAGGGCACAACCGGCTCCCAAGTCACATCATAAGTGAAACTTTGAGAGATTGCCGGAGTTGCAACCACCATTGATGCAGCGCCAAGCGCTGCAAAAGCTAACTTCTTCATGAATTTACTCTCCCATCAATTGACCAAAGGCCAAGATGAGATTCGTGGCCTGTCAGTCATGACAGCGGCCCTGCGAAGAGTAATACCAGCTTAGGGGCTGAATCGCAAAGAGATCGGCTAATCAGCCCGTCACCGCAGCAACAGCGCTCACAAACTTCTCAATATTGCCCATGTGTAGACCGGCGATATTCACACGGCCAGAACCTGCCATGTAGATGGCATGTTCTTCGCGTAGCTGCTTCACCTGCTCGGGCGTTACCGGCAACATTGAGAACAAACCGTTCTGATTGGCCAACGGTGACAGATCAACGCCCCCCGCCATGCCTGCATCGCCAAGGGTCGCGCGCACCTGACGCATACGCTCCCTCATCTGCGTCAACTCATCCAGCCATAGCGCGGTCATATCGGGATCGCGCAGGATCAGACGGATTGTCGCTCCGCCATGGTCAGGCGGCATGGACCATGCTGCGCGCGCCAAGGCATTGGCATTCGAGAACACTGTATCCAGCGAATCCGCATCTCTGGTCATCGCGTAGAATGCCCCCACGCGGTCCCGATAGACGCCAAAATTCTTGTCACAGCTATATGCGATGAAGGCTTCGGGCACTGCAGCGAGCACCTGTCGCAATCCATAGGCATCTTCTTCCATCCCGTGCCCCAGGCCCTGATAGGCCAGGTCGATAATCGGGAAGGTGCCGCTTTCTGCGAATGCCTCAGCAATCGCGTCCCATTCCTCATTGGAATAATCGATCCCGGTCGGGTTGTGGCATGAGCCATGCAAAAGCACCGCGCCTGTGGGGCCCGCATTGCGAATGGTTTCAAGAACCGATTCAAGATTCGCGGAACCGTCATCTCGGGCATGATCGAACCACTCTGCATCCAGCGCGATATCGTTGAAAATCTGCGCGTGGTTGGGCCAGCTCGGCTTACCGATATGCAGTGTCTCAACACCCGCCTTTTGCGCCAGTGCCGCAGCCAGACGGACTGCGCCGGTGCCGCCGGGCGTTTGCATCCCTGTGATACGCCCACCCATGGTTGCGTCGCCGCCGAAAATGTAAGGCATCAGGCCATTCACGAAGCCCATGTCGCCCTCAGGGCCAAGGTAAGACTTGCTGTCTTGCGTTTCGACCAGTTTGCGCTCAGCCTGCTTGATCGCTGCGAAGACCGGCGTGTCGCCTTGTCCCGTGCGATAAACGCCCACACCCAGGTCAATCTTGTCAGGCCGCTCATCGGCAGCGTGCATTTTGATCAGGGCTAGCAGCGCATCAGGCGCTTGCGGGGAAAGGTTCTCAAGCATGAAAAGCCCCATGCAACGAGACGCGAAAGGCCGCAACAGGGAAATCCCAATTGCGACCCTCACGCATACATATTTGCGACCCGCTCTTTTGAGCTGAGATCTAGAATGGCAGCCAGCGCTGCTTCTTAGAAAACTTCATATAACCTGCGTTCACGCCAAGACGCAGGCCCGCTCCTACGCGGATCGGTATCAGCACAATGTCATCTTTGCGCATATAGCTCGCATGCAATCCGCCTACGAAATATGCCTGCCCCTCGCCCGCGGGGAAGCGTTCATACAGGTCTTCAGTATCGTAGAGATTATAGACCAGTACGAAAGTATTGCCTGCGTTCGCACCGGCATCGAATCCAATCGACGGGCCGGTCCAATAAACTGGCCTGTTACCTTCAACCTTATGATGCAGCGTGCCTGATCCATAGCGGACTCCCACCACAAGCGCACCGCCGCCTTCACGGCCCACGATGTAGCCATTGGGCTCGCCCTGTTTGCGCAACAGATCCTCGATCATGCCGGCAAGTCCTTCCGCGCCTTTGCCGAAGACGCCTTCAGCCGCGCCGATCAGATCGTCTTCACCATACGTCGTTTCGCTGCCTGCAAAGGTGGGTTCTGCTTCTTCGGCCGCTGCCGTGGCATCGTTTGCTGATTGAGGGAGCTCGGTTTCGGCTTCCTCTTTGGCATCCTGGGCTGATCCAAAGGCGACCAGATCATTCCCGGTTTCATTGGAGACTGGTTCGGTTGCGACTTGCTGGGCGCCGCTAGCCTCAAGATCGCCGTCGATTGCACCGATGTCTGTGCTCTCTTCGTAGACAGCGTCCGGATCGATCGCTTCAAGCTCTTGGGCTGCGATCGGGCTCCCGACCACGACGAAGCCAGCAAACAGTGCCGCGCCAGCCAATTTGCAATGTTGAAACAATGTCGGTCTCATAGTCCTTCTCCAGCCGCACAGTCTTCAAACACGGCCCCTTGCGATTTCATCAGAATCCCATGTTGGCGACATCACAATTGCGCGGCGGTGAACCGAATCGAAAATGCGGCGAAACGAGTCTTTGCAGGGACACGCCGCGATATTGCGCTTTTTTCACGCAGTGGGTTGAAGCAGCCAAATTGCACCTTTATAGCGCGCCCTTCGCATGCCGTTAGACAGCCTGGCATGAGACTGCGGAGACGTGGGTGAGTGGCTGAAACCAGTTCCCTGCTAAGGAACCATACCTACTACGGGTATCGAGGGTTCGAATCCCTCCGTCTCCGCCACCTATACCATCCCTTGAGATCCCAATAAGTCCCTGAAAGCCGCAGAATTCTGCGGTTTTTCGGCCTTGCCTTGGAATCTCATGTTCTTATTATGTTCTGCATCGTCCCGCTATTTCTACGAAGAATTGTGGGAGCAGATGTGGGAGCGGAATGGAAAGGATGGATATGGGAAAGCTCACCGCACTGCAGATTCGAAACCTCAAAGAACCAGGACGTTACGGAGACGGCGACGGCTTGGCGCTTGTCGTAACAGGTCCAAACAAGGGTTACTGGGTGCTCCGCAGCACGATCAAAGGCAAGCGTCGCGATATCGGACTTGGGTCACTTTCGCTCGTGTCTCTGAAGGAAGCGCGAGAGAACGCCTTCGAAATGCGCCGCGACATCCAACGCGGCATCGATCCGATAGCTGAGCGCAAGAAGCAAGAGGTTGTGGTGCCGAAATTCGCCGATGCTGCGCGTGCCGTACACCGTGAACAGAAGGCGAGCTGGAAGAACGGCAAGCATCGCGATCAATGGATCACGACGCTGGAAAAGTATGCCTTCCCAACGCTCGGAGATCGCCTGGTTAATGATATCGAAGGCCCGTTGATCCGTGATTGCCTACTTTCCATCTGGGTGGAAAAGCCGGAGACAGCTCGCCGCGTAAAGCAACGCATCGGGGTCATTCTCGACTGGGCTTATGCAAACGGAATGCGCGAAACCGAGGCGCCTATGCGGTCGCTCGGTCGCGCGCTTCCGCGCCAACCGAAACAGGACAGCCACTTCGCTGCAATGGCATACGAGGACATTCCAACGTTCTTCGCGCACCTTCACAAGCGGACCAGCGTCGCCCGTATCGCTCTCGAATTCCTGATACTCTGCGCTTCACGCTCAGGCGAAGTGCGTGGTGCCAAGTGGGCCGAGATTGATCTCAAGAACAGGCTTTGGACCATTCCCGCCGAACGCATGAAAGTTGGTAGGGAACATGTTGTTCCGCTGACCGACGCCGCGATCAGTGTCTTGCAACGGGCACGCCCGTTCTATGCCGAGTGCAGCGACTTGATCTTTCCTGGCCGCAATGTTCTGCGCCCAATGTCAGATATGACGCTCTTGAAGATCCTTCGCTACGCCAAGCTGCCCTTCACCGTGCACGGCTTCCGGTCTTCGTTTCGCGACTGGGCAGCAGAACAAACGAGCTACCCGGGCGAGGTCGCAGAGGCAGCTCTCGCTCACTCAGTCGCGAACAAGGTCGAAGCCGCTTATCGACGCACAAATTATCTCGATAAGCGGCGCGACCTGATGCGCGAATGGGCCGCCTTCTGTACCGGCAATGGCAGGCTCCACTGAGCCGCCTTGCGGCTGAGCCAGAGCCCCATCACTTGCTCCGGCTCATCAACCATTCGTCGATCTCGTGCTCGATCCAGGCGACCGAACGACCACCTAGGCGAACCGACTTCGGGAACCTGCCTTCGTCCATCCAGCGATAGACCGTAGACCTGCCCAAGCCGGTCCGATGAAGGACCTCTCGCAGTCTGAGGAACCGTTTGATCTTTGGCCTCTGGGAGCACCCATTATCTGAGTCCGCAAGAAACGGCATCGACAGTTGCTCGATCTCATTCTCCATGGTCGCCTCCCATCGGACGAGATGCGACAAGGCCGAGGCGGACGAGCCTGCGGTGATATGCATCGACCACTCGCTCGCGCAGATCGGTTTCGGGATGGTACGTGAGCAACGCATCCAGCGCGACCGTAATGAAGATATTCTGACACACCGGATCGGTGGCAGGCGTTCGGAAGTCTGCCTCCATATCGCGCAGCCATGCATCGTGAATGCAATCTCCAACCACGATGCTGGAGCTGACCCCGCGCTCGCACGCTTGGGCCTTTATCCAGTCGTCAACTTGAGCGGTAACGTAAGTCTGTAAACAATGATTCCTTTTCATTTGTCCAAATTCCTTGTGTTCAAAGAACCTGGCTCACCCTTGCGAAAGGCAACGACCAATCTAAGTCACCGCCTGCCTGTAGGAAAATGAAAAGTTCGGCAGCAATTTCAACAGCCTGGATGTTTCTGACTTACGACTAATTTGCGAATCCAAATCGCAAATCACGTTCAAGTTAGAAGATGCACACCCCGAAAATGACGTCCAACATCATGATATCTAACAAAAACTCTCGGCGGCACCGCTGCGTACGGTGTGCTGGGTCAAGCCCATTCTCAAGTGCGCGTCAGTGACCAGTTGCTTCCACGGGCAAACTATCGAAGAAAATGCTTTCGTTTCAAAGCGGAAGCATAGCGCAGCGTCGAGGCTAGCTGCGGAATTTTTGCTCAGAACCGAGATATCCGGCCTGGAAATTTGCTCAAATGTTCCGGAATGGGGACCAAATAGCCAACATAAGCGGCCAATGTTCTGGTCCACTCTGATATGAAGGCAGACGAGCAAAATGTACTGCCCGGCACAAAGATCCGTCATGTCAGTTGGTCGGGTCTTGATCGGATCCAGTGGCGACCGATTGCGCGTCCAACTGTCGCACTGCGCGATCCTCAATCCTCGCCCCTCCGAGCGCATGAAAAAGGACAGGAGCCGTTCCCGGCCCCTGTCCTGATCCTACGGTCAGAATTCGTCTGACATCGTTCCATGCACGGTGTGCACGACGCGCGCTGCCAAGTGCGCCGGAAGAGCATTGTAATCACCCTCGTCCACGGCAAAATATCCCAGTTCGCGGTCCTCGACGATGTGCTGATCGAAGAAGCTGTGCAGCGCCCGACGCTCTGCGACAGCCAGCGCGTCAAAGTAGCATTCCGAGTTCGAATTTTCTTGAGCAATTGAAGCCATAATATCCTCCTGATGTCTGCCGTTGACGGCAGGAGCAGGACGGATGGGCGTGCGGCCGGCGGGTCAGGGGTCGCCCCGAAGGGCGACCGCGCAGCGGCGGTAGGGGTAACGATTTTGTCGGACCGTAGCGCAGCGAAGGGGAGGCAAAATGGTGGGACCCTGCCGTCCTTGACGCGCCGGTTGCGCGACCATCAGAATGGGACAACTGTGAGCCAGGCCCCCTTCCCCCACGGTCCGTTTTAAATGATCGCTGAAACCTTCTGCGCGACCTCTGCGAGCGTAGCTTGGAGCCGGTTTATTTCGGATAAGGACGTAACGCTTGGCGCGTACCGGGTAATCAGGAACTCGCGCGATTGCGACATTGTATGCAGGTGTTCATGGGTACGTTTCCTGAGTGCAAGTCCGAGTTCTACCGCGAGGTCGGCGCGTGCGGCGAGGTTATGCTGAAACCCTCGTATCTGTGCCGCATCGTGGCCGGAGTGGAGAAGAAACGCGTTCAGATAAAGTTCCACCGCATGGATTGCGACCATGCGAAACGGTGCCCGCGATTTCGGCTCCTTGGGCCGCCCATTTTCCAACAGTAGCAGTGCCGCCAACCGATATTCATCGGCGAGAGAACTCACCTCAGCTGGAGTTGCTGATTCACCTGGATAACTGACGCTGGACTGATCGTTCATATTGATCTTGGTAGCAGCAATCTTGCAAACCAATGCTGAAGACTTGCAGGCAATCAGATCGCATAAAAGGGGGCCCTGTCCGGCTAGGATAGGACCCCTTCGGGAGGGAGATCGACGGGAGAGTTCAGTCGATCTCGGGGGCATCCTTGTTGTCGTCGTTCTCGCTCGAACCGTTGCCGCGGGAGAGGAAGTCGACCTTGTCGGCGAGGATCTCGGTGCCGTAGCGGGTGACCCCGTCCTTGTCTTCCCACTGGGTGTAGTGGATGCGGCCCTGGACGCTGACCAGCTGGCCCTTGGTGCAGTACTGCCCGACGGTCTTGGCGAGGCCGTTGAAGCAGGTCACCCGGTGGAACTCGCTTTCCTTGGCAGTGTAGCCGTTCTCGTCTTTGTAGGTCTTGCCATCCTTGTCGCGTGCGGGGCGATCGGTGACGACGGTGATCCCGGTGACATTGGTGCCGCCCTTGGTCTCGCGGGATTCCGGATCGCGGGCGATGCGGCCGGTGAGGATTGCGATATTGGTCATGATGTAAGTTCCTTCAGTTCCTCAAACCGGAGACCATCTCCGGCTTGCGAACATCTGAAAGAAGCAGGGCATGGGAGGACTGCACCGCAGGAGCGAAGCTCCAAGGGAAACCTGTTCATGACGGGTGGTGCGGGCAGGCAGCGCAGCTGCCAACACGGCCGGAAAGGAACGGGTTGCGGCTCCTCAGCTGACCTGGTTCAGGACTGTTCGCGAAGAAAGCCGGATGGGTATCGGGTGTGGGTCTGAAGGTGCAATTATTCTGGCGCTCAGCGATCGTTCCTAGGCATTGCGTCCGAAAGCAGTCGTGGCTCTGTTTTTCCTTCACCTTTAGCTAAACCGCCGAACTGAAGCGACCAGGCAGGTGGTCGCGATAGGGGTCGAACCGAGCGGCAATTGCTCGCGAGTATGGCAGTCCATCCGGAGTTATCGAGATGGTGCCCTTTTCGCAGGATGCCAGGCCGCGATCCAGAAACGGACGGAGTAACGGGCTTGTTTCGGCTTCAAGCTCAGGAGGCACTTGTGCTTTCCCCGAACACAGGAGCTGCTCGATCACTCGACCTCGAATTCGGTCGTCCGGCGATCGCGACACGCCCCGAACAGTGGCAATCCGACCGTCCGATGCCAGCATGCAGTATCGACCGCTATTCTTTTCATTTTGGGCGAGCAGCGTCTCGAATGAACTGATCGCCGATGCGCCGAGGCCTATCAAGCTCGACGCATCGTCATCGGTGAACCCTTGGAAATTACGGCGCAGAGCCCCTGCTTGCGCGGCGATCGCCAGCGGATCGGTCGCGGAGCGCGCGAAATGGTCGAAACCAATTGCGCAGTACCCGTGAGAGCGAAGATAAGTGAAGCCAAGCTCCGCCATAGCAAACCTGGCGGCCTTGTCCGGCATCGAGCGACAATCCACTGCGCGTTGCCGCGGTACCACGTGCGGCATATGCGCATAGCCAAACAGTGCAATCCGGTCAGCTCCGAGCGCAACAGTGCGCTGCAGAGTAGCGAACAGATCATCACTGGATTGCTGGGGCAAGCCGTACATCAGGTCGAAGTTGAGCGACTTCACACCGGCATTGCGTAACAGCTCGGTAGCTTCTGCAATCAGGGCATCGGATTGAATGCGCCCTATCGCTTCCTGACAGTGCGGCGCGAAAGTCTGGACGCCGAGGCTGGCACGATCAATCCCGAGCGCCCTTATGACCTGGGCCCATTCGCGAGAGATCGTGCGTGGGTCAAGTTCGATAGAGAATGCCGGATCGGATATCCCAAAGCGGATGATCAAATCATCGACGAGCCGAACGAAATCCGTTGGTGCCAGCGCATTGGGGCTCCCGCCGCCAAACGCAATTCGGCGAACCTGTGATTTTGAGGGGAGCAGACGCGAAACCGTTTCGATCTCGCGATGCAAAGCGTCGAGATAGGATTCCAATCGGTGTCGGCGTCCGGCGGCACCGGTATTGCAACCACAGTAATGGCAGATCTTCTCACAAAACGGGATATGGACATAGAGGGAGACGTCGCCCTCTGCGTACTCGACAGCGGTGCGATAGTCGCCTTCGTCGATCGCCTTGAACTCCGCCGCATTCGGGAAGCTAGTATATCGCGGAACAGACTGCTCAAGCAGCTCTGGATAGTAAGGCCACATTGTTTCGGGATGCTCGCACTTTGCGAAGGCGTCTTTGACCCGCATCAATTCTAGCGCCGCTGGATCGACCTTGAATCATCAAGATTACGACACCCCTTTTGTGCGACGCCATTCGAACATAACATCGGAAGCGGCCTCAGGTTAGGACGGGGAAGTGGCCGGCTTCTTGCTTCAGTGCGGCCAGATCGAGGATCTTGACTTGCGACCTGCCCGAAGTGGACACGAGGCCCGCATTTCGAAGCTCCGTCATCTGTCGGCTCACAGTTTCGATCGTAAGCCCAATGTTCTCGCCAATATCACGGCGAGACATCGGGAGATCGAGGAGAGCTCCATTGGAGAATGGAGAACCGATCCGTTCAGCCATGCTGACCAGGAAAGTCGCGACCCGTTCCCGCGCTGTCTTCTGCCCTAGAGCAATGGTCTTTTCGCGACTTCGACCGAGGGTACGTAGCAGATGGCTAATGAAGTTATTGTTCAGCGCCCTGTCGTTCTGAGCCAAACGAATAAACTCCGTCGCCGGAAAGGCGATGAGTTCGCAGTCTTTCAAGGCGCAGAGGTTGTAGGCGTGCGTTTCTCGTGCTGGAAGATAGATGAAGTCGTCTTTGAAGTAGAAACCCATGACATGGGTACGTCCACCCGAAACGCTGGCAATCAGCTTAACCGCCCCCTCGACGACAAGCACCACCTGGTTGACCCTGTTGTCGACAACGCGAGAATCCCCCGAGCGGGCACCAGCATATCTGGCGAGCGCCTGCAGACGAAGATGCGTCGCTTCAGCAGCGCCAAGCGAGGCCACGGGTGCTCCTGTTCCCCCAAAAATGATGGAAGTCGGCAAAGCTTCAGCTGATTGCTTCGAGTGCATCACCGAAAAATGCACGATGAAATGAGCGTCGTCCTTGATTTTGGTCAAACCAACCAATTTGCTTCTGGAGGCGATTCAGACGGTGTCCCGGAAGGACCAAAGTGTCCGGCGAGCCCTACCGCTTCGAGACAATCAGGCTCAAAGCATCTGCAGCATAATCGGCTAGCCACCTCGCTCTGCAAGTGCCTTGAGCGAGTTGATTGTTAGTTCTCGGCGGCCTGGAAGATCGATCAGTCCTTCGTTCTTCAGCTTGCTGATATGACGACTAACCGTTTCAATGGTGAGACCGAGAACGTCTGCCATTTGCTGGCGAGAGAGAGGCAGGGTGATTGTTCGCTTGTCACCAGGCTCCGCTTCTTCGCAAGTCGCCGGGAGGAGGCGCTCGGCCGTCTCAACGAGGTACGTAGCCAGTTTCTGTTCGGCATTCATCCTTCCCAGCAGGACCATCCATCGCCGCGTTCGATCCAGCTCCGCGAGCGTGCGCTCAAGCAACTTGTGCTCAAGACGGGGATGCTCGCGGGCAAATCTGTCGAAATCGGTGCGCCTGAATACACAGACCTGGGCGTCGCTCAGCGCCTCGACACCGTAGGGCGTGGTCTCACCAAACGGACGACCAAGAAAGTCCGATGGATAGACCATCCCAAGAATCTGCTCTTTGCCGTCTGCTGTTTGTGTCGAAAGCTTGAGGACGCCTTCCACCACATTGGCAACAATAATCGCCTCGTCGCCTTCCCACAGCAGCTGTTCGCCTGCGCGCAGATGCTTTCTCCGCCCGATTGCGTTGAGCAATCCAATTTCCTCGTCGTCGAGGTCAGCACAGATCGCTCGATTGCGAACAGCGCAAGCTTGGCAAGAATTCATTGATGTGTCGATTTCGAGTGATTCCATGTCATCAGGATAGCGCCAGCAATACAGGCTGCCAATCCTCGGCTCGCGCCCATCCATTGACCGTAACACCAGACTTCACAAAAGGTTAACGAAGAGCTCCACGAAGGATTACTGGTCCCTGTTCAACGCGACGCCAGAGTAGTGCAAGGCGCTCATCGTTATTCACCAATCGCTTCTTGCTGATCTTGGCGTTCATAGGCGGGCCTGGAGACTTGGGCACTACTAGAAGGGAAGCGGGCCTTGCCACGAGGAATTGCGCAGGTACTCCAACCGCTCAGGAAGGATCGGATCGTAGGCCTGATCGAACGAGAAATCGGCTTGGTCGTCACTCCAGATATTTTCATGCCGACCACCGACAAAACGGATCAGCGATACCGCACCCCAGCGCGAACCGTACGGGCCGTGGGGAATAGTTGGCGGTCTCCAGAAATAGGCGCCTGGATGCATCGTGCCGGGCGGCCCTGTTAGCGAGCCAGCAATCATGTAACATTCCTCGACAACCGGGTGGCTTTCCTGCGGCCCCTTGCCAGCGGGCGGTTCGGACTGCGGGAGAATCAATGAAAGGAACGTACGTTCGCCGGTCTCCAGGTCGGTCCGCAGATCCTTTCGCGAAATTCCCAGATGGCGCAGATTGGGGTCATTGAGCGTCATGTCCCAAGCCATCTGCCGCGTCTTGAGATGCAGGATCGCACGCGCCGTGTCGCAGTCACCCATATCTCCGACGAGAACGGGCTCGCAATTGTAGAATGCAATCAAGACGCAGCCGTTCTTGCTGGCCATGCTGTTGCGGGTCCACCCGGCAGGCAGGAAGGCATAGCTGTCCGCTTCATGCAGCTCTCCGTCCATTTCCAGTGATCCGTCGAGAACGAAGAATTCCTCGTCTGCCAGAATATGCTCCGGCCCCATGCGCGACCAGCCGGGAGGATAGCGCATCAAAGCACTGCAAGCCCCACTCTCAGGGTCACGGCTGAGCATCTTGTATTCGGCATCCGGCCGCGCAAGCCCCGCACCGATGCGTTGCCAGGGTAGCAATTGCGACTGCACAAACTCGATATGCTCACGACGATCCATAGCGATCACTAGAAAACAAACTCGACCATCGATCCTTGACCAAGATCAATTCAAATCGGCCATCTGAGTGTATCGCTGTGCTTAAGAAAATCACTTCCGCAGAGCACCCGAACCATGGATTTCAGCCTTTCCGAGAATCAGTCCCTTTGGCGAGATCGCGTGCGAAGTTTCATGGACGCGCATGTCTATCGAGCAGAAGAGGTATACCGATCCCAGCTGGGCGAATGTGGAGACGAGCGCTGGCAGGTTCCGCCAATCATCGAAGAACTGAAAGCGCGCGCCTATTCCGAGGGGCTATGGAACCTCTTCCTGCCGCCTTCCGAGCACGATGAGGAGGCGTATCGCGGAGCCGGACTCTCCAATCTGGACTACGCGTTGTGTGCAGAAGAAATGGGGCGTGTGGGCTTCGCATCAGAAGCGTTCAACTGCTCGGCACCCGATACCGGGAATATGGAGGTTCTGCACCGCTACGGATCGCCGGAGCAGAAGGCGCAATGGCTGAGGCCGCTTCTTGATGGAGAAATCCGTTCGGCGTTCCTGATGACAGAACCCGATGTTGCCTCTTCCGATGCGACCAACATCCAGACCTCGATCCGCCGTGAGGGAGACGAATACGTTATCAACGGGCGCAAATGGTGGTCTTCCGGCGTTGGCGATCCGCGCTGCAAGGTGGCGATCGTCATGGGCAAAACCGACCCGGACGCGAATGCGCACCAGCAACAATCGCAGATCCTCGTGCCGCTCGACACTCCCGGCGTCGAGATCGTACGCATGCTGCCAGTGTTCGGTTATGACGGAGCTCCACACGGCCATGGCGAAGTGGTGCTGCGCGATGTCCGGGTTCCTGCCAGCAATATCATACTCGGAGAGGGTCGCGGGTTTGAAATCGCGCAAGGCAGGCTCGGTCCTGGCCGAATTCATCATTGCATGCGCGCAATCGGTGCCGCCGAACGCGCTATCGAGAAGATGGCCGAGAGGCTTCAATCGCGGGTCGCATTCGGCAAGCGCCTGTCCGAGCAGTCGGTGTGGGAACAACGCCTGGGTGAAGCGCGGCTCGATATCGAGATGACCCGACTTCTCTGCCTCAAGGCCGCGGACATGATGGACAAGGCTGGTAACAAAGCCGCAAAGCTCGAGATCGCGCTGATCAAGGTTGCTGCACCAAGAACGGCATTGCGCGTTCTAGATCATGCCATGCAGGCTCATGGAGCGGGCGGTCTTTCGGACGATTTTGGTCTGGCCGAAGTCTATGCCGGGATGCGAGCCCTGCGAATTGCCGATGGACCCGATGAAGTCCACTTGCGATCGATTGCTCGAATGGAATTCGGGAAATTCAGGGACCGCATGGCCGACTGGCGAGATCGCAGAGGCTCATGAACGGACTATCCGACGATCCGCATGCACTCTTCGGATCGTGGTATGCAGAAGCGTCCCGGCACCCCGACATTGCAGATGCGAGTGCGGTCAATCTCGCAACGACAAGCAAGGATGGCATGCCATCGAACCGCATGGTCCTGCTCAAAGGGCACGACGCGTCGGGCTTCGTGATTTACACCAATCTCGGCAGTCGCAAGGCGAGTGAACTGACAGCCAATCCCCATGCCGCCTTGTGTTTCTATTGGGCTCCACTGGGCCTTCAGGTCCGGATCGAGGGATCGGTCCAGCCAGTTAGCGATGAGGAAGCAGACATCTACTTCGCCTCAAGACCGCTCGCCAGCAGGATCGGCGCATGGGCATCGAAGCAATCAGCTCCTCTTGAGAGCCGCGGAAAACTTCTGGCTCGTATCGCTCGATTCACATCTTCCTTCGCCCTGAAGGATCCGGGCCGCCCGCCGTTCTGGTCAGGATTCCGAATACTGCCGCGTCGCTTTGAATTCTGGACCCAAGGGGAATACCGGGTGCACGACCGCGTGTTATTCGAAAAACAAGACAATGATCGATGGGAGCGCTACCTGCTTTACCCGTGACTGACACAATGCCCACGATAGTGATCGCCGCCGGTGGCGAAGGTCGCCGCATGGGCGGCAGCAAACCGGCTCAAAAGCTCGCCGGGAAATCTCTTCTTGAACATGCCTTGCATTGGGCAAGCAAACATTCTGATCTGATCGCTGTTGCTGTTCGCGATTCCGATCAGCTTGATCTCACCTCAATTCCGATACTGGTAGATGCAGCGGTAGGCCTTGGCCCGATCAGCGCCTTGAAGAGTGCCTTCGGTTTCGCTGAAGTGCATAATCGTGACCAAGTCCTGCTGATCGGATGCGATTTGCCGTTCCTGCCATCCGATCTCGCGGAACGACTTGCGCGGGGAATTGGCTCGGAATCCTGCGGCATGCCAGTGAGTAAAGGGCGCGATCATCCAATGGCTGCTTTGTGGAGGATCGAGCACGCCGCATTGGATGCCTTCGTTGCGGCGGGAGGGCGTTCGATCTGGCGTTTCGCGGAAAGCGTCGGAGTCAAACGCATCGATTGGCCACCGGACCAAGGCATCGATCCCTTCACCAATATCAACGACCTTGAAATGCTCGCACGAGCTGAGAGCAGGCTCCGGCAGTCATAATGTCCGGGAAGAAGCGCGTGCTTCCTGTCGGCCCTGCGATCGCTCAACCCGTTTTGCGCGGCCGCAAGAGCAGAGGACCGTAAAGCCCCGCGAATCCGCCAAAGGCCGCGATCCATGCCGCCCCCGAAACGCCATGAAGCAGCAGCGCGTGACCGGGCCAGATCCCCGCCATGAGCCGTGCAGCGACCGCTATGCCAACCGCCAGATACAGCGCGACGGTTCCTCCCCCTGCAGTCAGCTCCCGCCCGGTATGACCAAGCGTTGCGCGGGTCATGACGGCTAGGGTCATGAGGCCGATCCCGCCTGCCATCCAGAGGTGTTGCGCCGTCCCCGCTCCTACGAAACCATAGCCAAGCGTTTCGGCTGCGCCAGCCAAGGCGCCGAGCGGTATGAAGATATAGCCGGCGTGTAAGACAAAGACGAGCGGCTCCGCTCCTGTCCGGTCCCCAGCCCAGCGCATAAGCCTAACAAGGTGGAGCACACCGGCAATCGCGAGGAGTACGGCTGTGACCAGTGCGTCCGGTTTTACCAGCCAACACAAAACGGCAGCCAACAATCCAGCCAGTGCGATCTTGTCGAAGACCTGCATCGGCGGGACCGGCAGTCGTCCCTCCCCGCGTTTCGCCAGCCAGTTGCGCGTGAAAGAAGGCACGATGCGGCCTCCGATAAGAGCGATCATCAACACCGCAGCGCCTAATCCAAGACGCAGCCCATAACCCTGCGCAGCAAAGGTGCCTGTCGCAGCTTCCCAGTGGAACAGTCCGTTGGCGAGGCAGAATACAACGAGCAAACCCACCACCGGCAGGTTGCGCCAGTTCTTTCCGACGACAATCTCCCGGCCGAGCAGCACGGCCAGAACGAGGAGCATTGCAAGGTCGGCTGCGGCGACCGCGATTGGATCGAGAAATTGCGAAACGGAAACCGTCAAGCGGCCCGCAATCCACAACACCACAAGTCCGCCCAGAGCCCATCCGGTGACCGGCAATCGCCCGGTCCAATTCGGGACCGCCGTCAACAGAAACCCGGCAATGATCGCTCCCAAATAGCCGAACAGGAATTCATGCGCGTGCCAGCTCACCGGATCGAACGCCGTGGGCAGCGCAAGTCGCCCGGAGAGCATAGCAATCCAGAGGACCATCGCCGCCGCGGCCCATATCGCTCCCAGAAGAAAGAATGGACGGAAGCCAAAGCTCAGCACAGCTGGACCCTGCCATGCGCGATGCCGCTCCATAGTCCTTGCTGTCACCATTGCCATGCTCCCAGTGCCATCAAACCAAGGCTAGAATTCGGTCGCCACTACGATATCGCCCGATGCGCGGGCTGAACCTTCGGGCGTGCAGCGTATCAGCCAATCCGCTCGAACGAGCGTGGCCTGCGCGCCGCTTTCCTGATTGCCGAGAGGGCGTAATCCGCGCTTACCCCAAAAGGCGCGAACGAAGGTTTCACGGCTGCCCGTTTCGGGTATCGTCCCATCAAGCGGCAACTCCCGCCAGCGTAAGACCTGGCCGATTGCCTGGCCCTGCAGCATCGCAAGCAGTGGCACCAGGAACAACCGCGCAGTGACCATTGCGGATGTCGGATTACCGGGAAGCCCGAGCACCCACTTGCCCTTTGCCCTTCCCAGCCAAACAGGCTTTCCCGGTTTCATCGCGACTTTGGCGAACAGCAATTCGAGGCCGTGCGGCGCAAACATAGGCTTGGCAAGATCGCGCTCACCCACCGAAGCGCCGCCGGTCACGATCACGACATCGGCTAGGTCCAGCACCTTACCGGCAAGTCGCTCAAGCGCGGGCAAGGCGTCCTCACCGATCACCCGATCGACAATCCTTGCCCCAGCCTGCTCAGCCATGGCCGCAATGCCAAGCGTCACGCTTTCGGGAATGGCGTCGGCACGATGATGGGCCTCACCGGGTGGCGCCAACTCGTCTCCGGTGCCTATGATAGCGACCCTCGGCTGTGCATGAACCTGCACCGACGCTTGGTCTGCAGCGGCCGCTGCGATCATTGCACGGTAAGACAACCGTGTCCCTGCTTGCAGCAGGATGTCACCCGCCGCAAAGTCGCTGCCAGCCTTGCGAACGTGCCAACCGGGGCCATAGCCCTTGGTAAAGCGCACCATTCCACCCTCGCGCTCAGCATATTCCTGCATTATGCAGCGATCAGTGCCCTTTGGCATCGGAGCGCCAGTGAAGATGCGCGCGGCCTCACCCGGCCCAACCTCCTCTGAGAAGCTCAATCCCGCGCGGCTTTCGCCCACCACCCTGATCGGCTCGTCTGGGGATGTGGAGGCGTCCAGAACCGCATATCCATCCATTGCCGCAACTGCCATGCGCGGCGCGGCACTGCGAGCTGTTACCGGCTCCGCAAGCACGCGCCCGGTTGCACAGGCAAGCGCGACCTCCTCTATCGCCAGAGGTCTGACTTCAGCTTCAAGCCGAGCAAGCGCCTCATCAACCGTAATCAAGCGCAGACATCCCGCAATCGCGGCAACGCGCCCGCGATTGAGCATGGCTTGTGACGGCTGTCGAATTCCAGTTCCAATAAGCCATCCCAGGCATCCCGGCAGGCTCCGGTTGAACCGGGCACGCAAAAGATGAAAGCATCTCCCGCCTGTCCTGCAAATGCGCGCGACTGCATGGTAGCGACGCCAACGCTTTGCATGCTCTTCTGGTGAAAGGACACCGAGAAGCCATCCATTTCGCGTTTGAGGAGTGGCTTGACAGCTTCCGGCGTATGATCGCGCGGCGAAAACCCAGTCCCGCCGGTGGTCAGGATGATCTCGATTTCGGGATTGGCGAGCCACTCGCGCAGGCAAGCGCGAATATCCTCGATCTCGTCCTTCACGATATCGCGCGCAATGAGCTTGTGCCCAGCCGATTGCAGGCGCTCGGCAAGCAAGCCACCTGACGTGTCGGTCTCAAGTGTGCGAGTGTCGGAGATCGTGAGAACGGCGACACCCAATGGATAGAAGGTCAGACTTTCATCGATTCCCGGCATAATTCCTCACCTGCGCGCCTATCCCAGCGTGCATTGTCCAAATGGTCCTGATCGGTCGGTTCGATCCAACTTGATCCAACCTCTCGCTCTTCACGTTTCCAGAACACGGCCTCGGTCTTCAGCCGGTCCATCATGTAATCGGCAGCTTCGAAGGCGGCGCGCCGATGCGCAGAGGCCGTGGCGACAAAGACGATCGGCTCGCCGGGTAGTATCCTCCCTGCTCGATGAACAACATGGCTTCTTGAAATTGGAAAATACGTATGGGCATCTTCGGCAATGGCCCGCATCGAAGCCAAAGTCACACCGCGATACTTCTCCAGAATGAGAGCTTCAACGTCGCCGCCATCCTTTGCCCGCGAACGCGCACGACCAGTGAAACTCACCACTGCGCCTTCGTCGTCGAGTTCGCTTGAAAACTGAGCGAGCAGCGCGGCAGGATCGAACTCCCGCTCATGCAATTCGACCGCCATACTCATCCACCAGACACCGGAGGAAAGATCGCCACGACATCGCCGGGCCTCACGACCGTATCGTCGGGGACGATGGTTTCGTTGATGCATGCCCGGATCCGTCCTTTGGCCAGACTATCCTGAAGGAGCGGAAAGTGGCTGCCCAGACTCGCCAGGAGATCAGGCACGTGAAGCCCCGTAGCTGGTAGCGGGATGTCGACAGTCGGACCGCATGGATCGGCCAGTCGGCCGCAGAGTTCGACGCTGATTGTCAGATCGGCCATGCCTTATCCTCCAATCGATGCCAGGTGCGGTGTCGCGCCGCTATTCCCCTCGTGCAGGCGATGCGCGGGTGCCTTGGCTCCAACCAGCGCCCGAATGCGCTCGGTCAACTCCGTTTCAGAATTCTTTGCCAGCAGCGGTCGCAGATCGAAACCGCCATCCCCGAACAGGCAGAGATGCAATCTACCGTCGGATGACAATCGCAGGCGATTGCAGCTTGCGCAGAAGTCCTTCGAATAGGGGGCTATGATACCGATGCGGCCCTTGGCGTCTGGATGGCCGAACTCTACGGCCGGGCCTGCACCGACCTCGCGAGGCAGCCGCTGCCATCCGAAATCTTCCAGCCGATCGATTACGCTCTGCCCCGCGACATGGCGCTCATCAAAGAAGGAAGCGTTGTCGTTCGTTCGCATCACTTCGATGAAACGGAGCGACAGATCTCGGCTGGCCACGAAATCGACCATAGTTTCCAGCTCATCGTCATTCACTCCGCGCATAAGCACCGCATTGAGCTTGATGCTCTCAAACCCTGCAGCTTCGGCTGCATCGATACCGCGCATCACCTCGGCAAGCCGGTCATGACCGGTGATGGCCGAGAAGCGGGCGGGATCGAGCGAATCCACGCTGATATTGATCGCGCTCACACCGCAATCGCGCCATGCTTGCGCACGCTGGGCGAGACGGTAACCGTTTGTGGTCATTGCTACTTTGCGGATCCCCGGCACTTGCGAAACCGTACGGACGACGTCTTCGAAATCGCTCCGCAAGGTCGGCTCCCCGCCCGTCAACCGGACTTTCCAGAGGCCGAGCTGTGCAAAGGCCGTGACAGCTCTGCGGATTTCCTCAACAGACAACTCGCTCGGCTTATTGCATGGCTTCTTGTATCCCTCCGGGAGGCAATAGGTGCAGCGAAAGTTGCAGACGTCGGTCAGCGAAAGGCGCAGGTATTCGAAGCGGCGCCCGATACTATCGCTCAGCCGCCTCGAGCCGCCAGTTGCCATCGGCAGAACATCTCGGATGCGATGATCGTTCACTGAACCAGCGGACCTTCAGCCGCAGCGAGATCGACGCCTTCGATCTCGGTTTCACTGGCAAGGATCGACAGATACTGGGACATAGCCTTCCGGTAGCTTGCCTCCTCCAGGTAGTTGCGGATCGATTGCTCGACCAACTCGAACGGCAATTGCCTGCCCTCGGCCCGTCGCCCGGCACGGATCACGTGCACACCATAGGGTGACTTCACCGGATCGCGGCACAACTCGCCTTCCGCCAACCCGAACAGCGCCTGCTCGAACTCCGCGACCGTCTGACCCTTCCCGACTTGGCCGAGATTGCCGCCCTGCTCTTTCGACGGACAGGCAGATTTGGCCTTGGCCAGCTCAGCGAAACAGGCAGGGTCTTTCTCGAGCTCGCGAATGGCCATACGCGCATCGCCTACTGCCAGGCTGTAGTTGAACTCATCCTCCGGGCTGGCGGAGAAGAGGATATGCTCCGCTTCGATCAAGGTCTCGCTGCAGAAGCGGTCGGTGTGGTTGTCATAGAAGCGCCTTGCCTCCTCTGTGGTTGCGCTCGGCACCATGACATTCTCGACCAGGAGAGCGTCGATCCGGGCATCGTCCTCGACCAGTTTGCGGCCTTCGACATCGGTACACTCACCCGCGACGATATCTTGCCGGTCTGCTTCGGCCAGCAGGAGCTGGCGGACAGCGAGCGCCCGCGCCGCTTCCTGCCAGGCTTCCTCTGCGTCGGGGGCCGGATGGTTCTGTACCTCGGCGGCGATGGCGGCGGCGGAGATTTCGACCCCGCCGATAACCACTTTGGGATGCTCCATGAGGTCAGCCATGGCTCAGGCTCTTGCGCGAACGCACGACTTGATAACCACCACGCCACAAATAGCGCACCGGAGCCGATAGCATGTGCACCAGCCGGGTGAACGGGAACAAGACGAAGATAGTGAGCCCCAGAAACAGGTGCAATTTGAAGATAATATGGACATCCGCAATGTAGCTCGCCGCATCGCCCTGGAAGGTGAAGATGCCCTGCGCCCAGTTCATGAACTTGACCATTTCGTGGCCGTCCAGATGACCAGCCGACAGCGGGATGGTCGCGAGACCCAGCGCCAGCTGCACCCACAGGATCAGGATGATCATGTTATCGCTGAAATTCGAGGCTGCACGGACGCGGGGGTCGAAGAAGCGGCGATGGATCAGCAATGTAGCGCCAATGATCGCCGCAACGCCGGCAATTCCGCCAGCGACGATCGCCAGCAACTGCTTGGCTCCGTGGCTGATACCCAATGCATCGAACAGCGCGATCGGAGTCAGCAGACCAACCAGATGGCCAACAAAGATGAACAGCACCCCGACATGGAACAGGACCGATCCAACCATCAGCTGCTTTCGGCGCAGTAGCTGGCTGGAGCCCGAACGCCATGTATAGGGCTCCCGGTCGAAGCGTATGATTGAGCCGATCGCGAGAATGGCGAGCGCGATATAGGGATAAATCCCATAAAGCAGATGGTGGATGAAGTCTTCCATGGCTCAGCTCCTTGCCGAGGATTGAGTAGCTGGGGTTTCGCGCATCCGATCGAGCATCTCGCCGACCTTCGGACAGGCTGCATTTGGATCGGGGACCGCTTCGGCGCCGAAACGGATTTCCTCTTCTTCCCACTGCGCATCCAGTTCTTCGAGGCTTTCCGGATCTTCCGCCGGAGGAAGCGCGTTCTTCGCCTCTTCGTCCATCTCGACCCCGGCTATGTCGCACAGCAGGGCGAACAGCGGAGCATAGTCGGACCCCTTCTCGGCCAGCCGCGCGGCCAGGGCGACCAGCACCACCCCCGGTTCGGCCAGCATGTCACGCGCGGCCTCATCTGGAAGGGTCGAACAATAGTCGAGGAATAGAGGCAAATAATCGGGCAGTTCATTGCCGGTCGGCTCCAGCCCTGCGGCGAGATACCGCTCACGCAAGTCCACCATAGCCTGGCCGCGATCGCGACTTTCGCCGTGAACATGCTCGAACAGATGCAGGCTGTGCGCCCGCCCCCGATCGAACAGTTCGACATAGGCTTCTTGCGCATCATAAATGTCACTCGTGGCAAGCCGAGTCAGGAGCGGATTCAGAGCCTCGACGGATTTGGCCTGAAGTGAGCGGTCATCATTGAGCCGCTGACGGATTTCGCCTGACACTGACTGCAAGTCCTTGCTCGGATATTGCAGCAGTAGAGAAAGCAAATGGAGCGACTTCATCAGAATACCTCCGTCGGAGTCTGGAGTTTCTTGCGGGCGGGAGGAGCGCCAAACAGGTTCGTTTCGCCGCTGCCACCGGAGCAACCGTTACCAAAGGAAAAGCCGCACGAGCCGCGCTCGTCGAACATGTCTTCGGCATCCTCGCGGTGGCCGGTCGGGATCACGAAACGATCTTCGTAATCGGCCAGCGCCATGATCTTGTACATTTCCTCGATTTGCTCGCCGGTGAGGCCGACATCGCTTGCGATGGTCTCATTGTGGACACCCTCGACCGTCTTCGCCCGCATATATCCCCGCATCGCAAGCATGCGTTCGAGGCACACCGCAATCGGTTCCTCGTCTCCTGCGGTCAGCAGGTTGGCGAGATATTTGAGCGGGATGCGCAAGGACCGGATATCGGGCATGCCATTGTTGATCGCGATATTCCCGGCATTGGCAGCCGAACTGATCGGCGACAGTGGCGGAACATACCAGACCATCGGCAGCGTGCGGTATTCCGGGTGGAGCGGGAAGGCGACCTTCCATTCCATCGCCATCTTGTAGACGGGCGAATTGCGCGCCGCTTCCAGCCAGGCTTCAGGCACGCCATCCTTGCGCGCCTGCTCGATCACCTCGGGATCGTTGGGATCGAGGAAAATATCGAGCTGTGCTTGATACAGATCCTCGACATTTTCCGCCGAGGCGGCCTCTTCGATCCGATCCGCATCATACAGCATCACGCCGAGATAGCGGATGCGGCCGACGCAGGTTTCACTGCAAACCGTCGGTTGACCCGCTTCGATGCGCGGATAGCAGAAGATGCACTTCTCACTCTTGCCGGTTTTCCAGTTGTAGTAGATCTTCTTGTACGGGCAGCCCGACACGCACATGCGCCAGCCGCGGCAGGCTTCCTGGTCGATCAGGACGATGCCGTCTTCCTCGCGCTTGTAGATCGCGCCCGATGGGCAGGCCGCCACACAGGTGGGGTTGAGGCAGTGTTCGCACAGCCTCGGCAGATACATCATGAAGGTGTTTTCGAACTGGCCGTAGATCTCTTTCTGGACGCCTTCGAAGTTGTAATCTTCGGAACGCTTGGAGAACTCACCCCCGAGGATTTCCTCCCAGTTGGGACCCCACTCGATCTTCTCCATCCGCTGGCCCGAAATCAGGCTGCGCGGACGCGCCGTCGGAAACGCTTTGCTCTCGCCCGCCTTCTGCAGATGCGCGTAATCGAAGGTGAAAGGTTCGTAGTAGTCGTCGATTTCGGGCAGATCGGGGTTGGCGAAGATCTTCGCCAGAACCCGCCACTTGCCGCCCATCTTGGGCCGGATCGAACCGCCGGGCGTGCGGACCCAGCCACCATTCCAGCGCTTCTGGTTTTCCCAGTCCTTGGGATAGCCGATGCCCGGCTTGGTCTCGACATTGTTGAACCAGGCATATTCCATGCCTTCGCGGCTGGTCCACACGTTCTTGCAAGTGACCGAGCAGGTGTGACAGCCGATGCATTTGTCGAGGTTCAGCACCTTGCCGATTTGTGCGCGGATCTTCATGCTGCATTCTCCCCTTCAGGAAGCGCTTCTTCGAGCCAGTCGACTTTCTGAAGCTTGCGGACGATCACGTATTCGTCGCGGTTCGACCCGACCGTGCCGTAATAGTTGAAGCCATAACTCTGCTGAACGTAGCCACCGATCATGTGGGTTGGCTTCAGCACTGCACGGGTCACCGAATTGTGAATGCCGCCGCGCTGGCCTGTCAGAGGCGATCCGGGGACATTCGTAATCTTCTCTTGCGCATGGTACATGAAGAGCGTGCCTTCCTTCATGCGCTGGGACACCACCACGCGGGCGACGAGCGCTCCGTTGGCGTTGAAGGTTTCAACCCAGTCATTGTCGACGAGGCCCGCCTTCGCCGCATCAACCTCGCTCATCCAGACGATCGGCCCGCCGCGCGACAGCGTCAGCATCAAGAGGTTGTCGGTATAGGTCGAGTGGATGCCCCATTTCTGGTGCGGCGTGATGAAGTTGAGCACCACGTGCGGTGCGTTCTTCGCTTCATCGAGCATCGGCTGCACGGCCTTGGTATCGATCGGCGGGCGATAGACGCAGAACCCTTCACCGAAGGCGCGCATCCATTTGTGATCCTGATAGAGTTGCTGCCTCCCGGTTAACGTCCGCCAGGGGATCAATTCGTGCACGTTGGTGTAACCGGCATTGTAGCACACGTGCTCGCTTTCCAGCCCCGACCAGGTGGGAGAAGAAATGATCTTCCGCGGTTGCGCCTGAATGTCGCGAAAGCGGATCTTCTCTTCTTCCTTGGGCACCGCGAGATGGGAGTGATCGCGGCCGGTATTCTTCGACAGCGCCTCCCACGCCTTGACCGCGACTTCGCCGTTGGTTTCCGGTGCAAGCATCAGGATGACCTCGGCGGCATCGATCGCGCTCTCGATCCTCGGCGCGCCCTTATCCGAGCCGTTGGGCTTGGTGGCACCATTGAGGTTCCGCAGATTTTCCACCTCCCTCTCGGTGTTCCAGGCAATGCCTTTTCCGCCATTGCCGAGCTTGTCCATCAAGGGACCAAGCGAGGAGAACCGCTCATAAAGCGCTGGGTAATCGCGCTCGACGAGAGCAACGGTTGCCATCGTCTTGCCAGGGACAGGTTCGGCCTGTCCCTGGCCCCAGTCTTCGACCTCGAAGGGCTGGGCGATCTCGTTAGGACTGTCGTGCTGGATCGGGCTCAGGACCACATCCTGTTCGACGCCGAGAACCTCGGGGGCAACTTCGGAGAACTTCTTTGCGATCCCCTTGTAAATGTCCCAGTCGCTGCGCGATTCCCAGACGGGGTCTACCGCCGCCGACAGCGGGTGGATGAAGGGGTGCATGTCTGACGTGTTGAGATCGTCCTTCTCATACCAACTCGCGGTCGGCAGGACGATGTCGGAATAGACACAGGTAGTCGACATGCGGAAATCGAGCGTGACCAACAGGTCGAGCTTTCCTTGCGGCGCATCATCGTGCCACTTTACTTCCTTCGGCTTCTGGCCACCGATCTCTCCCAAGTCCTTGCCTTGCACGCCATGCGCGGTGCCGAGCAGGTGCTTGAGGAAATATTCGTGGCCCTTGCCCGAAGAACCGAGCAAGTTGGAGCGCCACACGAACATGTTGCGCGGCCAGTTTGCCGGATCGTCCGGATCGAAACAGGACATTTCCAGCTCACCCGACTTGAGCTGCTCCGCCACATAGTCCTTGGCGTCCTTGCCCGATACCTTTGCGGCTTTGCCCACTTCGAGCGGATTGGTCTTGAGCTGCGGCGCGCTTGGCAGCCACCCCATGCGCTCAGCGCGGGCGTTGTAATCGATCAGGCTCGCGTCCCATTCGCCCTCCGGCGCGGTCGGCGAGAGGATTTCGTCCACGTCGAGCGTTTCATAGCGCCATTGGTCGGTATGCGCGTAGAAAAAGCTCGTCGAATTCATCTGCCGTGGCGGTCGGTTCCAGTCGAGCGCAAAGGCAAGCGGGAGCCACCCGGTCTGCGGCCGAAGCTTTTCCTGCCCGACATAGTGCGACCAGCCACCGCCCGACTGACCCACACAACCACACATCACCAGCAGGTTGATGATGCCGCGATAGTTCATGTCCATGTGGTACCAGTGGTTGAGACCGGCTCCGAGGATGACCATCGACTTGCCTTTGGTTGTCTCGGCATTGCCGGCAAATTCTCGCGCAGTGGTGATGATCTGATCTGCCGGCACGCCGGTGATCTTTTCGGCCCAGGCCGGGGTGTAGGGGACCATTTCGGCGTAATCCCGCGCGACATGGTCTCCGCCAAGACCCCGATCGAGACCATAGTTTGCGCAGAACAGGTCGAAGACGGTCGCAACGAAAGCCTTGCCCTCCTTGAGCTGGAGCTGGCGCGCCGGCACCCGGCGATTGAGCACGCTGGGATGATCGGTCCCTTCAAAATGATCGTGTTCGCGATTGCCGAAATAGGGGAAGGAGACCTCGACCACCTCGTCGTGATTGCCTTCGAGGATGTTGGTCATCCTGAGCGCGGTGTCGTTGCCCCGCCCGTCTTTCTCCTCCAGGTTCCATTTGCCCTGTTCGCCCCAGCGGAAGCCTGCGGAGCCGTTGGGCACAACGACCTCTTCGGTGTTGTCGTCGATCGCGACGGTCTTCCAATCGGGGTTGTTATCTTCCTCAAGATCCTCGAGGAAGTCGGACGCGCGCAGCAACCTCTCAGGCACATAAGCTCCGTCCTTTTCGACGAGGCGCACCAGCATCGGCATGTCGGAGTATTTGCGGCAATATTCCTCGAAATATTCTGCCTGACGGTCGAGGTGATACTCGCGCAGGATGACATGCCCCATCGCCATGGCGAGCGCCGCGTCGGTGCCCTGCTTGGGATTGAGCCACAGGTCGGCGAACTTGGTCGCCTCGGCATAGTCAGGGCTGACCACGGCAACCTTGGTTCCGCGGTAGCGTGCCTCGGTCATGAAGTGCGCGTCGGGCGTGCGCGTTTGCGGCACGTTTGAGCCCCACATCATCAGGAAGCCGGCATTGTACCAATCGGCGCTTTCCGGAACGTCGGTCTGCTCACCCCAGGTCTGAGGGCTGGCGGGTGGCAGATCGCAGTACCAATCGTAGAAACTCATGCAGGTGCCGCCGAGCAGCGAGAGATAGCGCGAACCGGCCGCATAGCTCACCATCGACATCGCGGGGATGGGCGAGAACCCAATCACCCGGTCCGGGCCATAAGTCTTGGCGGTGTAGGCGTTGGCTGCGGCGATGATCTCGTTCACCTCATCCCAGGTCGAACGCACGAAACCGCCATGGCCCCTGATGGCAGTGTAGCTCTTGCGCTTGGCCGGATCCTCGACGATCGATGCCCATGCCGCGACGGGAGTCCGCACAGCACGCGCTTCGCGCCACAGCTTGACGAGCCGCGAGCGGATCATCGGATATTTCAGCCGCTGGGCCGAATAGATATACCAGCTGTAACTTGCCCCACGAGGGCACCCACGAGGCTCGTGGTTCGGCAGATCGGGCCGCGTGCGCGGGTAGTCCGTCTGCTGCGTTTCCCAAGTAATGATCCCGCCCTTGACGTAGATCTTCCAGCTGCACGAACCGGTACAGTTCACCCCGTGGGTCGACCTCACAATCTTGTCGTGCTGCCAACGCTTGCGATAGCTGTCCTCCCAGTCACGGTTCTGGTTGGTTGTGATCCCGTGGCCTTTCGAAAACGGTTGCTTGGCCTGTTTGAAAAAGGTGAGGCGGTCGAGAAGATGGCTCATGCGGTTGCTCCCTTGAGCTGAGCTGGTGTTCCAACCGGGGCTGGCGCCCGGCCGCGTTCGATATCGTGCAGCAAACCGCCGCGGCGGGTGTAGGCCCACCAGGTCAATGCCGCACAGCTGGCGTAGAAGATGAAAAAGCCCCACAGTGCGGCCATCGGCGAACCGGTGGAGGCAATCGCACTGCCGAAGCTCTTGGGGATGAAGAAGGCCCCGTAGGCGGCGATGGCCGAAGTGAAGCCAACGATCGCAGCGGATTCCTTCTCTGCCTGGCGAACCCGGGCCGTTGCATCGAGTTCCGGCATCAGGCGCGGGACTTCCTGGCGCATGATGTTTGGGATCATCTGGAAGGTCGAGGCATTGCCGACACCGGTCATGAAGAACATGAAGATGAAAGCGCCCAGGAAGCCCCACCAGTTGGCCGCCTCGAGGAAGTACACCACCCCGAGCACGCCCAGCATCATGAGGACAAAGACCCAGAAGGTTACTCGCGCACCGCCCCACTTGTCCGATACCCAACCGGTCGCAGCACGGCTAAGCGCGCCCACAAGCGGCCCGAGGAAGACGAACTGGAGCACATCCACGTCCGGGAATTGATGCTTGGCGAGGAGCGGCAGGCCAGCGGAGAAACCTATGAAGCTCCCGAATGTGCCGGTGTAGAGCCAGCACATCAGCCAATTGTGCTTGCGCTGGAAGATCACCGACTGTTCGGAGAAGCTGGCTTTCGCGTCGGCGATGTCATTCATCCCGAACCATGCCAGCAGCGTGGAGACCATGATGAACGGCACCCAGATGAAGCCGGCATTCTGCAGCCAGAGTTCGCCGCCTTCCGCAGTCCGCTGGGGTTCACCGCCCAAGGCCCCGAAAACGCTGGCGACAATCACCAACGGTACCAGGAACTGCATCACCGAAACCCCCAGGTTTCCGAGTCCGGCGTTGAGCGCTAGCGCATTGCCCTTCTGTGCCTTCGGGAAGAAGAAGCTTATATTCGACATGGAGGAGGCGAAGTTGCCGCCACCAAAGCCGCACAGCAGGGCGAGAACGAGGAAGATGATATAGGGCGTGTCCGGGTTCTGAACCGCATAGCCTATCCCGAAAGCCGGGATCAGCAGCGACGCGGTCGACATGGTGGTCCACAGACGACCGCCAAAGATCGGTACGACGAAGCTGTAGAAGATTCGCAAGGTCGCGCCCGAAAGTCCCGGCAATGCCGCTAGCCAGAACAGCTGATCGGTGGTGTAGTCGAAACCTATCGAGGGCAGCTTCGCGACCACCATCGACCACACCATCCAGACCGAGAAGGCTAGCAGCAGGGCGGGAATCGAGATGTAGAGATTGCGCCGCGCAATCCTCTCGCCCGATTGCTCCCAGAAACCGGGATCCTCAGGTTTCCACTCGGTCAGCACCTTGCTGGGAGTAGCGACAGCTTGCTTCTCCTCATCGTGCAGCTCTGCCATTTCCGGGAATTCGGGTAGCGAGCGCGTATCGATCCCGCTGGCCTTCTGCTCCATCTGCCGGATGGCGATATGCATCCATGCGAGCGCAACGCCCACCAGGGCAAACAAGACCATGAAACAGCTGGTCCAGATGCCCGTCAGGTCACTGACCGCACCGAACACGATCGGCAGAATAAAGCCGCCGAGCCCACCGACGAGGCCCACGAGACCGCCCACCGATCCAACGTGGCCGGGATAGTAGACCGGAATGTGCTTGTAGACCGCCGCCTTGCCGAGCGACATGAAGAAGCCCAGCACGAATACAGTGATGACAAAAGGCACCAGGTTCATCGAGGTCGAGAACGTGATGTCGCCTTCGATCCCGTGGATGACGTAATCGGTCGCCGGATAGGACAGCATGAAGAGGCAGATCAGCGAGACGCCGAAGGTGGCGTACATGATCTTGCGCGCGCCATATTTGTCCGAGAGCACGCCTCCATAGGCGCGGAATACGCTGGCCGAGAGCGAGAAGGTCGCAGCGAGCATGCCCGCCAGCTTCACGTCGATACCGTAGAGGCCCACCATGTAATTGGGCAGCCAGAGCGCGAGCGCCACGAAGGCACCGAAAACGAAGAAATAGTAGAGCGAGAAGCGCCACACCTGCTCATTGCGCAGCGGTTCGAGCTGTTCGAGCAGGCTTTTTGCCTTCACCCCGCTAGTCTTGCGGGCCGCGAACTCGGGATCATCCTTGGCAAAAAGGTAGAACAGGACGGCTACGATCGCCAAGGCTCCCGCCCAGACCTGGGCCACGCCCTGCCAGCCGATCGCCACCATAACCCACGGCGCAAGAAACTTGGTCACTGCCGCACCGACATTGCCCATTCCGAAGAATCCGAGCGCCGAGCCCTGCTTTTCAAGCGGGTAGAACTTGGAAACATAGGCGACGCCAACTGCGAAGCCGCCGCCCGCCAAGCCCAGACCCAGCGCCGCCAGCAACATCATGAGATAGCTGTCCGTGTAGGACAGCAGGAAGGTCGATGCCGCGGAGGCGAGCATGGTGATCGGGAAAACGATCCGGCCACCATGCTGATCGGTCCACACCCCGAGCAACAAACGGCTGAGCGAACCGGTAAGGATCGGCGTTCCGACCAGCAGTCCGAACTGCGTATCGCTCAGGCCCAGTTCCGCCTTGATTTCGATCCCTACGATCGCGAAGATCGTCCAGACAGCGAAGCAGATCGTGAAGGCAAACGTGCTTAAGCCCAGTGCCCTGTTTTGCTCACCGCTCGTCGCGATTTCCTGACCTTGCATGATTCGATCCCTGTTTTGGCATTTCGGACGGAACTGCAATTGCTCGAGGTTGGTCGAGGCTCTTTGACCAAGATCAAATTGGCAGGAGCGGGCTGGAAAATCTCTTCTCAGCATGACGAGGCGCAATGGTGTCGCCGAAATAGATCATGCATTCACTTGATAATGATCAAGTGAAGGGCTAACGCGTCCACTTCAACGAGTTGGAGTCTCGACAGTCATGAGAATCGGCGAGAAGCCTGAAATCGCTCGGCTTCCGCTGTTTCGGGACATGGGCGAAGCGCAGCGCGATACGATCCTTGCTGGGGCCTATCTCCAGGTATTCCCTCCCCAGCTTACGCTGTTCGAGAGGGGGCAGGATGCGGACTTCCTGCATGTCCTGGTCGATGGGCTGGTGGAACTATTCGTGGAAGGCGCCGGACGAGATACGACAATGCGGATCGTAGAACCCGTCGAAAGCTATATCCTCGCTGCCGTCGTAACCGACACCCCCTATTTGATGTCGGCACGCACGCTCGCATCCTCGCGCATCCTGCTCGTTCCTGCATCAGGACTGCGCGAAGCCATTCAACATGATGCTGCCCTGATGCAGGCGACCATGCACGAGCTCGCACATGGCTATCGCGATCTCGTCCGCGCGCTAACGGACATGAAGGTGCGGCAGTCGGCCGAGCGGCTGGGCAATCACTTGCTCGAGAAATCCGCCCGGCAAGGCGGGCAGTGGGAGTTCGAACTCAAGGGTGAAAAGCGCTTGCTCGCCTCGCTGCTTGGCATGACGCCCGAAAACCTCTCGCGCGCTTTCGGTACGCTCAGGAAACACGGCGTCTCGCTCGATGGCTCAAGGGTGAGGATCGAGGACCGCGAAAGCCTTGAGCGCTATTCCCGGCCCGATCCGGTGCCGCCGGACCTGCGTTAGAAACTGACCTGGACTTGCAGCCATCCTTTTGTGGTATCGACACTGAACCCTTCCGCTTCGTATTGCGCGAACTTCGCCAGAACGGTCAGGTTCTTCTTTATCGGATACACTACAAGTAGGTTCACTTCGCGTCCGTAGGACAGCTCGATCTCTGTAGCGTCGAAATCGTGCACGATACCGCGCAACAACAACCCCTTGAGAGGCGATCCGTCGCCGAAACGATAGCTCACATCGCCATAGAAATCGCGCAGCCCGTTTGGCGGCGTGGCGAGGAACTTGTCGGCCCAGCCGTTAAATGCGTGCAGGGTCGCCAACGGTGTCTGCAGCCCGGTCGATCCGTTGCCTTCCAGTCGCTCCAGGCCGACCTTGGCGGTGAAACCACCGGTCGAAACCCCTGGCTCGAGCAACAGGTAGTCGAGCGAAAAATTGCCCGGATTCGGCCCCAGATCGCGTTGGTTGGCGTATTCGGCGGCATACAGGATTTTCGTACTGCCGCTTACCGGCTGCGAGCCCGCAAGGCGCAAACCCAGTGTTTGCGAGCTGGCGGCGGGCGCATCGGGGATATCGAGGAAGTAGCCATAGGCAGAAACCGCACCGACTGACGGAATGGCGTAGCTGGCATTGACGGCGTGGATATCGTTATCCCGCCAGATTCCGTTGGGGGAATCCGGCCCAAAGATCCGGTTGACCCGCCATGCATGGAAGTACTGAATCGATGCCCCTTCGACGGGCTTCACCGATAGCTGTGCGAGGTCGAATGTCTGGTCGTTCTGGCGCCAGTCGACCGAACCGATCCAGCGCTGATTGTCGAGGTTGACCTTTTGCCGCCCGGCGACCGCTTCGATCGCCGGATCAGGGCGCCACCGCACGAAAGCGCGGTTGAGCAAAGCGTCGGAAGGATCGGCGACAACCGGGAACTGGACCAACCCGTTGGTGGTGTCGTTAAAATCCTCTGGCCCTATCCGGACCACGGCCTCGCCTTCGACCAGCGCGCTCAGACCGTTCCACTCGTCGGTCTCGACCCCGCCCCTGATCCTGAGTGTCGACGCGGTGGCATCTTCGGGCAGGTTTTCCTGGTCAACCACTTCGAGTCGGTACCTCAAATCGAGGTAGGGGTCGATCGGCAGACCATTGCCGTCATCTGCGAAGGCGGCGGTCGGCGAAAGTGTCGCCAGCGAAGCAGCCGTAAGGCTGAGAAGGTGTGTTTTCATATCGCCCGAATAGACTCGCAAGCCGAGATGTATTTGATGCTGATCAAAGTTGTGCAGACGATAAGAGCTAGAAGGCAAGACCATGATCTTCGACGACTTCACTATTGCTCGCGCGCTGCATGTCGTCTCCATTGCCGGCTGGATCGGCGGAGTCTGGTTCGTCACATTCGTAGTGATGCCAGCCATCGCGAAATCTGAACCACCCGAAGAAAGGCTTAGTTCCTTTCATCACATCGAGCAGGGCTTTTCCGCTCAAGCCAAGGCATGGGTCCTGCTGGCTGGCGCCTCCGGGTTCTGGATGGCATGGCGTGGTGAAATGTGGTCGCGCTTTGCCGAGCCGGGTTACTGGTGGATGCATGCGATGCTTGCCTTGTGGATGGCGTTCTTTGTGATGCTGTTCATTGCCGAACCGCTTTTTTTGCACCGACGGATGGCGCACTCACAAACACCCGAACGTGATTTTCGCCTGATGGTTCGGGTGCATCAGGTTCTTTCGATTGCCGCCCTCCTGACGACACTTGGTGCAATGGCCGGCGCTCATGGAATACTCTGAATGGGATGGCTCAAGAGCTGTCAGCGAAAACCGAAGGATGATCAGACCAAATGGAAGAGCTACCGCAACTTACGCCCGATGAAGCTCTGGAACTCTTGAAGGAAGGCAACCGGCGCTTTCTCGATGATACGACCTATGAGCCGACCATGGACCGCATGCGGAGGCTCGAGCTTGCGGCGGCGCAGCGCCCCTTTGCGGCCTATCTGAGCTGTTCGGATTCGCGCGTCCCGCCAGAGCTGCTTTTTGAACGCGGGCTGGGCGAGCTTTTCATTATCCGCAACGCAGGCAACACGCTGTGCACGACGGCACTCGGTAGCCTCGAATTCGCGGTCACGAACCTCAACGTGCCGCTCATCGTGGTGATGGGGCACGAAGCCTGTGGCGCGCTCAACGCCGCGGTGTCGCTTGCAAGGGGCAAGGCGAGTTTCTCCGGAAACATCTCCAAGGTTTTGCAATCGCTGCTCCCAGCCGTGCTTGAGACAGATCCTTGGGCGGATCACATCGTCGACGCCGCCGCGATCAGCAATGTCCGGCGCGTGGTCAGAGAGCTGCGAGAGGAAGCTTCACCCGCATTGCTCGCGCCGCAACGCCAGGGCACGCTCAAAGTGGTTGGTGCCTTCTATCATCTCGATAGCGGGACGGTCGATTTCCTCGAGGATTGAGACGGGGTCGAAATCGCTTTGATCTGAGACAATGACACGAGACGAGATATTCTTAGAATCGCTCAATGGGCCCATTCTATTGTTGATTGAGTGAAGTTGGGAGTCTGCCTCGATGAGCAATCTAACCAGACGCGAAGCTATGGGAACGGCGGCGGTTGGTGTCGCGGGAGCGGCGCTGGCTGGTGCGGTTGCAAGTGAGGCGGTTGCGCAGGACCAGGTTCTTGCAGCTTCCTTTGCGGGCAATCACACGCCCAAGCCGTTGCGTTTCGATCCAGCTAATCTGACCGGACTTTCCGAACGACTCATTACATCGCATTGGGAAAACAATTACCAGGGCTCGGTCCGAGGTCTGAACACCATCGAAAAGCGCCTCGCCGCCGCGACGGCCGACCCGGACCATCCAACCGTCGCTTATTCCGGATTGAAGCGCGAGGAACTGCACCGCTCGGGTTCTTTGGTGCTGCATGAGCTCTACTTCGCCGGGCTTGGTGGGAACGGCAATCCGGGTGGCTCGATCTACGAGGCGCTGGACAGTTGGTTTGACAACTATGAAGCTTGGGAGGCCGAGTTCCGCCGCACCGCCATGTCGCTGGCGGGCGGATCAGGATGGTGCGTCCTCACGTGGAACGCGCACACACGCTCATTACACAACTACTGGGCGTGGGATCACATGCACGGCGCGGTAGCGGGCGTACCGCTAATCGCGCTCGATATGTATGAGCATTCCTATCACATGGACTACGGCACCGCTGCCGCGCGTTATTTCGACGCCTTCATGGCCAATCTCGATTGGGAAGTGATCGATGCGCGGTTCCAGGCCGCCACGGCCTGACCAGAGTTCCTCACGCCGGTCGCCGTCCATTCAAGAGGCGTGTGCAAACAATGAGCCCAAAAGGAGGCACCGAACTTATGGAGTTGCGCTACCCCGCTAAGGGGTCCGAGACCCACGAGGTGACCAATCAGCCTCCACCTCTCATAGGCTTCAATCGGTTCCGCTCGGATCGGGCGCTGCAAGACGCCGTGATCCGGTCCGGAGCGGGCAGCCACGCCGAACGGCTCGATGGTTTTGGCGAGAAGACGGGCTCGGACGAGGTCATCGGCTGGGGCGAGGACGCGAATCAGAATCCCCCTAGGCTCGAGACTCATGACCGCTTCGGTCACCGGATCGACGAAATCCGGTTCCATCCTTCCTATCATCAATTGATGTCGTTGGGACTCGACGAGGGAGTGGCGGCGGTCGCCTGGGATGGAACAGAGGCAGGGCATACGCTTCACGCCGCGTTGAGCTTTCTGGTTGGTCAGGCCGATGCCGGAACCGGTTGCCCGATGACAATGACTTACGCAGCCGTGGCAGCGCTCGGCCTCGATCCTGACATGGAAAATGTCTGGATCCCCAGGATTACTGCCTCGCGCTACGATCCGGCAGTCCGGCCTGCATCGGAGAAGGCGGGCGTCACAATCGGGATGGCCATGACCGAAAAGCAAGGCGGCTCGGACGTCCGCGCGAACACCACCAAAGCTCGGGCGGGAGACGAAGCATACCGGCTCACCGGGCATAAATGGTTCTGTTCAGCACCGATGTGCGACGCCTTTCTTACCTTGGCCTACACCGAAGCGGGGTTAACCTGTTTCCTTGTCCCCAGGTGGACGCCGGATGGCGAACGCAATGCCGGTTTTCGCATCATGCGCCTCAAGAACAAATTGGGCGATCGCTCGAATGCCTCATCGGAGATCGAATATCACGATGCCTATGCGGAGCGGGTTGGAGAGGAGGGGCGCGGGGTGGCAACGATCATCCAGATGGTTCAGCATACCCGACTGGATTGCATTGTCGGCTCCGCTGCGACGATGCGCGCCGCGTTGGCCGAGGCCATATGGCACACCAGCCATCGCACGGCGTTCCAACGCATCCTGGCGGACCAGCCCGCGATGGCCGCTGTTCTGGCGGACCTTGCCGTGGAGAGCGAAGCAGCAACCGCACTAGCGTTCCGTGTCGCAGCCGCATTCGACCGCCAGGAACCGCTGGCCCGTCTGCTGACACCGATCTCCAAGTACTGGGTCTGCAAGCGCGCGCCGGGCATGGTGTATGAAGCGATGGAATGCCTTGGTGGCGGCGGCTATGTCGAGGACGGACCGATGCCGCGCTTCTTCCGGCAATCACCTCTGAATGCAATCTGGGAAGGGTCGGGCAACGTCATCGCGCTTGATGTCTTGCGAGCGATAGCACGCGAACCCGATGCGCTCGACTCCTTACGGGAGTTTCTCGAAGAGGCACGCGGCAAACACCCGTCATACGACCACTGGATCGAGTCGCTCGAATTCAGCGACAGCGGTGAGCACCGTGCACGCAATATGGTCGAGAGGTTGGCGCTGGGGGCACAGGCAGCGGCGCTGATTAGTGCGCAAAGCCCGGTTGCCGAGGCGTTCTGTCGTTTACGGCTTGTGAGCCCATCGCTGGCCTATGGCGGATCGGACGCCGTTATCGACTCACGCGTCATTTTCGAACGGGCAAAGCCAGCAATCGGCTGATGCAACGAGGCGCGATGGCGCGGCGGCCGCTATTCATTCGCCAGCGCCGAAATCCGCCTTATGGCCTGCGTAAAGCGTTGCAATGCAGCAGACGTGCTGCCACGCGGCAGCATCGCTTCGATCAGGTAGAAGCCGCCCTCTTCTTCGACCGCTCTCTTCAGCGCCTCGGCGAGTTCGGAGCAGGTCTCAACCCGGTCTCCCTTCCCGCCCAGCGATTGCGCCAGATCGGCATAGTGGAAATCGGCGAGGTCGGTGTAAGCGTCGGCTGCCGCGAAACTGCGGAGCATCCCCCAGCCCTGATTGTTGAGAACGATAACGATCGGTGACCAGCCATAGCGTTGGCAATTTCCGAGTTCCCAGCCGGTCATCTGGAATGCGCCATCGCCGACGAGCACGATCGGGCGACGACCTGTCACAGCGTTGATGGCAAGCCCCGCGGGGACGCCCGTTCCCATCGAAGCGTAGTATCCTGGCGCAACCAATTCGGTATCGGCGACTTCCAGGCCGATGAACAGGCAGTCTCCGACATCGGCGGCCATCGGCATTGGCCCATGAGTTTCGAACAGGTCGTTGATGCCGATGGCGATATGCGACGGTGCCAGCCGCGTCGCGTCGTCGGGCAAGCCAACCACGTAGGATGCACCGCTCGCCGATCTGGCCGCCCCGATCGGCTCGGCGATTTCGGTCAACGCGTCGATCAGTGCTTCGAGTGTGACGTCTGGGTAGATGTGGTGAGCGAACACCACAGTGCGATCGAGCGCGCGGATCGATGCCCGCATATCGATCTCGCGGCCGGACACGCCAAAATTCGTGTCGCAAACAATCACCCCCAGCATCAGCAGACAATCTGCGCCTTCAACTGTTTCGGCAACCTCAGGATCTCCGGCAGAACCAAGATAGGTGCCGAGCAGTGGCAATTCCTTGGTTGCAAACAGCCCTCTGCCCATGAAGCTTGTCGCAACCGGAATGCACAGGGTCCGGCATAGCTCGGCGATCCTGTCTTCGAGGTCGTATCGGCGCGCTTCAACGCCAACGAGGATTGCAGGGGACGAAGCCGCCCGTAGCTTGCTGATGATCTCGCTGGCGCAGGTTCGCGCACTATCAAGGTCAGGGGGCGGCAGATGCATTGGAGGCACTGATGCGCACGGCATGTCGACAAGATCGCGAGGGAACTCGATATAGACCGGTCGCGACAGGCTGATGGCGGTGTCGAGCACTCTCGCGATCTCTTGATGTGCGATTGCCGGATCGTCGAGAGTGCATTGGGCACACGTCAATTCGCGGAAAACTTCGAATTGGGAGTTGAGGCTCTTGACCTGGTGGTGCAGGCCCAGCCCCAAGACCCCCTCCTGCGCGCCCGGCGCTCCCGAAATGACCACCAGGGGCGATTTCTCAGCATAGGCCTGAGCCACGGCGTTCACCATGTTGAGGGCACCGGCACCGTAGGTGACAGCCGCAACGCCCAAACTGCTCCCGATCCGGCTGGCGGCATCCGCCGCATAACCGACCGAGGGTTCATGGCTCAGCGTGTGCAGAGGCAGAATGTCGGTCTCGGAGATGGCGCGAAAGAAAGGCAGGACAAAATCACCGGGAATTCCGAAAACCCGGTCCGCTCCGCGATCCTTGAGCGCCTTGAGCAACGCCGTCGCCACTGTCTCCGACAATCCGTTTCTCCGCAGGTCCACGATGCGCGCCCAAAGCGCGAGGCATCGTCACATGTGCCGCGCGGATAGGTCAGCGATACGGCTAAGGCTTTGACCGAAATCAAGAATGCGATCCTACCATAAGGGGGGGCACCCGGGCCTGATCTGGGGATCGCATGACTATTCCTTGATGCCGCGAAACTCGCCCGAAACGCTCCATCGAGAAAATTTCATCGGTTTGACATTTATCAATCCAATCTTCCTATCTTGTGCCTAGGATTCCATAACTAACACTACATGTTGTGTCTAAGCCGCTCGCCAAGAGCTGGTTCGGATCAGGGAGAGAATGGAACCATGACGCTGAAACTGAAGAACGAAAGTGCTTGCGAAGCGCATGCAGCGAATGATCGTTCGTATGACCAAGTAGGCATTCGTGACGCACTCCGGGGTGGCCGCGAAATCAACTGCTCCGAAACCGTCGGTGAGTATATCTCGGGTGCCGACTGGCGGATCAAGGCCAACGCCAATGTCGGCTATTCGCACGCCGGCCTCATCAGCAACGTCGCGGGCAAGGTGATCGCCAATTTCTGGCTCGACGAAGTCTACGCGCCCGAGGAGGGCCTGGCGCACCGGCAGGGTGACATCCATATCCACGATCTCGACTGCCTGACCGGGTATTGCGCCGGGTGGTCATTGCGCGCACTGCTGAACGACGGGTTCAACGGTGTAGCCGGGCGCGTCTCGTCTCGCCCGCCACGACATTTCCGCGAAGCGCTTGGCCAGATGAGCAACTTCCTCGGCATCCTGCAATCGGAATGGGCCGGCGCGCAGGCGTTTTCGAGTTTCGACACTTATCTGGCGCCCTACGTCTTCTACGATAATCTGACATTCGCCGAAGTGAAAAAGGCGATCCGGCAGTTCGTTTACAACCTCAATGTGCCGGCGCGTTGGGGGCAATCTCCGTTCACGAACATTACGCTCGACATCGTGGTGCCCGAAGACTTGCGCAGGCTCTATCCGACCTATCGGGATCGCCACCTCTTCGCCGGGATCGAGGATGACACCCTGCTTGCACGGGCACAGGCCCGGGACATGGGTTTGCGATCGCTGGAAGACATGACGTTTTCCCACTTCGCTCCGGAGATGGAGCTGATCAATCTCGCCTATTATGAGGTGATGACCGAAGGCGATGCGACCGGCCAACCCTTTACCTTCCCGATCCCAACCGTGAACATCACCGAGGATTTCGACTGGGACAGCAAGGTAGCCACCGCGATCTTCGAGAACGCGGCGAGGGTCGGATCCTCCTATTTTCAGAACTTCATCGGCAGCCAGTATATCCGTGATCCGGAAACCGGGGAGCGACGCCCCAACCCCGAAGCCTATTCGCCGGGCGCGGTGCGATCGATGTGCTGCCGCCTCCAGCTCGATCTGCGCGAGCTTCTGAAACGCGGAAATGGCCTCTTCGGGTCGGCTGAAATGACCGGTTCGCTCGGCGTCGTGACCATCAACATGGCCGCACTCGGCTATCGCTTCAAAGGCGATCTGCCAGCCCTGATGGATGAACTCGACCGGTTGATGGATATCGCGAAGTCAACGCTCGAGAAGAAGCGCGCTTTCGTCCAGCAGATGTACGATCGGGGATTGTACCCCTTCACCGCCCGCTATCTGCCCTTCTTGCGCAACCATTTCTCGACCATCGGGGTCAACGGGATGAACGAAATGGTGCGCAACTTCACCAAGGACGCCTCTGACCTGACCGAGCCGGATGGGATACAGATGGCGCTGGACATCCTCGACCATATGCGTGCGAAGCTGGTCGGATATCAGGAACAGACCGGCAATCTGTACAACCTCGAAGCCACCCCGGCCGAAGGCACCACCTATCGTTTTGCCAAAGAAGACCAGAAGCGGTTTCCCGATATCCTGCAGGCAGGCGGCAGGGAGAACATCTACTACACCAATTCGTCGCAGATCCCGGTCGATCACACCGACGATCCCTTTGAAGCGCTCGAGCTACAGAATGACCTGCAGTGCAAGTATACTGGAGGCACGGTGCTCCATCTCTACATGAGCGAGAAACTGTCGAGTGCCGATGCCGCGCGGAACTTCCTGAAGAAGGTGCTGACCAATTATCGACTGCCTTACGTCACGCTGACGCCGGTTTTCTCGGTCTGCGACACACATGGCTACTTGCAGGGCGAGCAACCGGAATGCCCCAAATGCGGTGAAAGGACTAAAGTCTGGACCCGGGTGATGGGATACTTCCGTCCCGTGGACAGCTTCAACAAGGGCAAAAGCGGCGAACACCGCGAGCGCCGCCATTTCACCGAAGCTGCCGCGATGATCGGCGACCTCTTTGCATCACCGCACTGAGATGGAATCGGTTGCAACATTGCCGGAGGGCAGACGGCACGTCGAAAGGCGTGCCGCCGTCCCGTTTCACGGGCTGACCCCCTTTACGATGCTGGATTTTCCGGACCGGGTCGCCTGTATCATCTGGGTTGCAGGCTGCAACATGCGTTGCGGATACTGCCACAACCCTCAAATCGTGCTGGGACAAGGCAGCATAGGCGAGGAGGAAATTTTTGCGTTCCTCACCAGACGTCGGGGGTTGCTCGATGGCGTTGTGCTTTCCGGCGGGGAGGCGACGAGTTGGCGCGGGCTGTTCGATTTCGCGGTGAAGGTCAAAGCGATGGGATTTGCCCTCAAGCTCGACACCAACGGTCTGCGTCCCGATGTGGTCGCCCGATTGCTCGAAGCGCGATTGCTCGACTGGATCGCGCTCGATTATAAGGCGCCGCCTACCAAGTTTCAGCGTGTGACCGGCGTCAAAGGCTGTTCCCGGTTTTCATCGACGCTGGACCTGTTGTGCAGCCAGAACACGGTCCCATTCGAGGTGCGCACGACCGTACACAGCGACTTGCTTGACGAGGAGGACGTGCTCACCATGGCCAGCGACCTTGCCGGTCGTGGCTATCGCGGTACCTATGCAATTCAGCAAGCGGTCTCCGGCGAAGTTCGGTCAACGCTTGGCGACCTTCCGGAAAACAAGCTCTCGATCAACCAGCTGAGGCTCTCGGCGGAAAGCCAGATCACGCTTCGATTTCGTTAGCCGGCCCGGGTGACTTGAGAGGCAACGATTTGACTTACTTGTACGGGGCTATAGTATTCATAGCGATTTCAATCTGACTTTATCTAGGCGCGCGCAAGCATGTCTTTGATCGCATCTCCTATTTTCTGTGCTGCATCAAGCAAATGCTCGTCATCGAGGTGAGCATATCGAGCAGTCGTCTGCACATTGGCATGGCCGAGCAGACGCCCGATCATCGGCAAGGTTTCCTTGTTCATCGCCGCGTGGCTGGCATAGGTGTGACGCAGGTCGTGGATGCGAACGCCGGGTAGTCCGGCTTCGTCTCTGAGCCTGCGCCAGAATCCATTCACGCACCGCAGCGGCTTGCGGTAGCTGTAATTCCAGAACGGGTATGGAATCCTCTCGAAGCGCGGTAGCGTGCCAATTACTTCGCGGGCTGCCGAGCCCAGCCATACCGTTCGTGGTCCGGTCTTGCTGTCGCGCAAGTGCAGTCGGTTGCCCTTGATGTCGCTCCATTCGAGCGTGAGGATTTCGCTCTTCCGGCAACCTGTCAGCAGCAACAGCGTGATAGCCGCACCCGCGCATTGCTTCGTGCGGTCGTCCGATGATCGCAGCTTCGCCAACTCCGCACCCAGACGGGCCAGCTCATCATTGGTAAGGAAGCGCTCGCACTGGCGCTTGCGGTTGGGCCGGACGGAGCGGCACGGGTTGGTGTTTTCGAGCCGGTAGCCCCATTCCTCGGCCTTGTTCAGCATGTGCTTGAGGATTTCAAAGGTTCGGTTTGACGCTCCCGGCCCGGTCCGATTGTTGAGGTCCGCAAACCAGCTCGTCACATGGCCCTCGTTGAGTTCGTCGATGTAGACCCCAGCAAAGGCGTCATCGAGATAGCGGCGGCGGTAGCCGGTGTGCGTTTCCAGGGTCGATGCTTTCCAGCGTGGTGCCCAGCGATCCCAATACTCGGTCACGAATTCGGCGAAGCTCGGAGCGGACCGGATTCGTTGACGTTCGGTCGCCGGATCGCGACCGACCTGCGCGTAAGCGATTACGCGGCGCGCAACCATTTGCGCCTGGTAGCGCGTGAGGACCGACGCAGGCCCGATTGTCACGGTGCGCATACGACCTGCCATGCGGGTCTGGACGATGTAGACATTGCGACCGCTCGGATAGTGGCGGATGCCAAAGCCGTGCTCGACACCGAGCCAGGTCGTGGTGCGCGCCTTGCCTTTGGGAACGAGCTTGAAGTTGACGGTTGCCCCAACCTCGGCAAGCGCCTCCTCGACGATCTTCTTGAGACTGGCGGCGGTCATGGCCTTAGGCCAATCGCCTGCGCCAGCGAGCCTGATACCCGCTCGGCGGCTTCGCCGATCACGTCATCGGACAGATGCGCATATTTGGCGGTTGTCTCGACCAGTTTGTGGCCCAGCAGCTTGCCGATGGTCGATAGCGGCACGTTGTCCATGATCGCGGTCGAAGCGAAGCTATGGCGCAGGTCGTGGATGCGAACGTCAGGCAAAGCGCATCGCCGCCGAAAGCTGTACCACCACGTATCGAAGTTGAGCGGGCGTTTGCCAGTACGGTTCGGGAATACCAGCTCGCAATCCTCGCGCCGCTCGATCCCGGCAAGGACATCCTGCGCCTGCGTGTTGAGCCAAATCACCTTGGGGCCGGTCTTGCTGTCTGGCAGCAGCAGTCGGGGCGGCATCACCCACTCCCAGCGCAGATTCTCGATTTCGCCCACGCGCGCGCCGGTGAACAAGAGCAGGCGAGCGATTGCGACCTCTGCCGGTCGGTCTTCCTCAGCCTCACGCAATGCCGCTCCGATCCTGCGATACTCGGCTGGCGTCAAATAACGTTCGACGCTTTGCCGCTTGTAGCGCGGCATGCCTCGGCAGGGGTTCGAACCTGGCCGACGCATCTTGAGCGCTTCGGCATATTTGAACAGCGCTGACAGAACGGGCACGGCGCGGTTGAACTTCACCTCGCTCTCTCCCGCGCATCCATCGCGCCAGCGGTGGATGTCTGGTGGGAGGATGTCCGCTACGCGCGTGTCACCAAATGTGGGCTTGATGGTGAGCCGCCACGCATTCCAGTTCCGCTTTGTGGTCGATGGCTTCCAGACGCGCGAAAGATCATCCCAATTGGCCTCAACGAAATCCGTCATCGTCGGAGTGGCCTTCACCACTGCGCGCTTGGGCAATCCATCGAGCGCGGCTTCGGCAAGGATGCGACGGGCCTGCGCCCTCGCCAGCTCCGCCTCAAGCTCGTCGGTTCGGCCAAGGGTGATGCGGCGATGCTTACCGCGATGGCGCAAGCGAACGAACCAGAAGTAATTCCCGCTCGGCCTCACGCGCAGACCGAAGCCTGCAAGTTCGGTGTCCCAGATGCAATATTCGCGCTCGCGCAGCGGCAATTTGCGACGGGCAAAATTGCCATCAAGAAGCGCTCTGCGCGCAGACATTCGACGTTTGGGGACCATATGGCATTCGCCCCTGTCCAAACTGCCCCCGGAACCCTTGGAAATACTGTCATTTGCGGGGACCGGGCGGCATTCAATAGCGCCCTCTCTACCGAGCACCTTGAGCGTTTCGCGCACTGATTTTATTGCACTTTTTCCCAAAACACAGCAGTGCTACTGCGTACGGTGTGCCTGTCAAGTTCCAATGTGCACGAGTGGTGCCAGTCGAATGCACTGACTGATCTAGGGAAGCATTTGCCCACTCCACAATCAGAGCGTGAGCAACCAGTCCTGCCGAGAAGGTGCTTCCGATTTGCGCCCTCATTTAAGACATTAAGATAGCTTCTGCGCAATCCTGATAGCGGACATTCTGATAGATCGCCAACGTCTCATAATGAGGGTGGAAAGCGGACAATATCTGTTCGACCGCGCGCTGATCACAAAAAATGGTAACGACGAAGCCAGCGCTCCTTCCTACGAAGGTCTCTGCAAAAACTGGGATCGGAAATTGGTCACGACACTTCGTAAGTCCGAGGCTGCCGCGTAGGCAGCCGGGACAACCAGCAGCGTCAGGAAAGTCGAAGTGGTCAACCCGCCGATGATGATGAAGCCCATAGCATTGCGCCACTCGGCTGCATCTGACTGCGCCAGCGCTACTGGCAGCATCCCGAATACGGCCGCAAGCGCGGTCATGAGGACGGGTCGTAAGCGTTCTGGCGCGGCGTCGCGCATTGCAGAAGCCGCATCCTTACCAGCTTCGCAATACCGATTGGCGAGATCGACCAGCAAGATACCGTTCTTCATCACAATCCCCATCAGAGCGATCATGCCGATTTGTGCGAACAGGCTCATTTCCTGGCCCGCCGCCCACATCAGGAAGTAGGCGCCGGAGAACGACAGTGGTGCCGTAAGCATAATAATGATGGGTTGCCCGAAGCTGTTGAACTGGCTGGCGAGCACGATGTAGAGCGCGACGATTGCGAGCGCGAATGCAAAGATAATCGCCTCGCTGGTTTCGGCGAGGCGACGGGCAGTGCCTTCCATTCGCGTCGCCAAGCCGGCAGGTGGCGGATTGGCGGTGAGCAACTCTTCCACATCAGCCACGGCAACGCTCAGCGCCACACCGGGAGCCGTATTGGCGAGCACTGAAATCTGGCGCGATCGATCGATGCGCTCGATTTCCGCAGCGCTCAACGCAACGTCAACATCGGCAATGGCAGCCAGATCGACTAGCGTGCCCTGTCCGGTCCTGAGCGGAATTGCCTCGACATCGCCAAGCCCCTGTCGTTCCCTTTCCTCCAAACGAACGCGAATGTCATAGCGACGTCCATCAGCCTCGAACGTGCCTGCATCGCTTCCGCCAACCAGCGTTCGCGATGCGGCGGCCAGGCTGCGCGCCGAAATCCCGAGATCGGCGGCTCGGTCGCGGTCGAGGACGATCTGCAGTTCCGGCCTGCCACCTTCGTAAGACGAGCGTACGTCGACAAATTCGGATCGTGCGGCCAGCTCGCCCTCCAGCCACCGCGCGTATTCGTTGATGGCTGCGGTGTCAGGTCCGGTTATGATCAATTCAATTGCAGTCTGTCCGACCCCGGCGCCCGATACCCATGGAACCTCCTCCACGGACACCTCCCGTGCGGCCGGAACATCTCCCAGTATCTCGTTCCGCGCGAAGGTCATCACGTCGTCCTGCGTCGCCTCGCGCGACCGCTTGGGGCTCAGCCCGATATAGACATCCAGCTCGTTGATCTTCGGATTGGTTCCGCTGCCTGCACTCACGAAAACGAGTTCGACTTCCGGATTCTGGCGCAGCGAGGAATCGACCTGCTCTGCCGCCTTCTTCGCCTCGGAAACCCCTGTGCCCTGAGGGAGCTTAACCGTCGCAAGGAACTCGGATCGGTCCGTGGTGGACATGAAGGTGCTTGGAACGAGCGCGGCAAAAAATCCGCCGATCAGCACGCTAGCGAGCGCGCCCCCAAGCACGAGATAACGGCGGTTGATCGCCCAAGAGACCAGCCTTTCGTAGCGTTGACGCATCCCGATATGGAACCGTTCAATGCGTCCGAGCCAGCCACTTTCCGCATGTTCGGGGCGCAGCAACCTTGCCGATAGTGCTGGTGTGAGCGTGAAGGCGACCAGCATCGACACGCTGACCGAAAAGACGATTGCCAGACCGTATTGAAAGAAGAAACGACCAACAATTCCTTCCATGAAGGCGATCGGCACAAAAACCGCGAGCGTCGCGAATGTGCCAGCCAGCACAGCCAAGGCCACTCGTCTGGTTGCAGTGTGGGCGGCTTCGGTCGCATCTTTCCCTTCATCGACGTCGTTCTGGACCGCCTCGACCACAACGATGGCATCGTCGACCAACAACCCGATAGCGACAGTCAGAGCTAGTAGCGTGACCATGTTAACGGTGAAATCGAAAGCCGCGAAGGCAACAAAGGTTGCGACAATCGAGGTCGGAATGGCGAGCAGCACGATGACAGTTGCGCGCCAGCTAAGGAGAAACAGGAATGTCACCGCCACCACCAACACCACGGCAATGAAGAGGTCGAACAGCACGTCGCCAATGGCCTGTTCAATGAAGCGAGATGTGTCGCGAGCGATGATGAAATTGACGCCCTCGGGAGCGGTGGTCCGGATGCTTTCGATTTCTGCGCGGATCTGTTCTGCCACCGCGACCGTGTTCTCGCCGCTTTGCTTGCGGACTTCGAGAACAACGCCCGGTTCCCCATCGAGCTGGGCATAGCTCTCCTCGTCCTCAATGGAGTCCTCGACCCGCCCTACATCGCCGATCCGAACAGTCTGTCCATTGGGCCGGTAAAGGATGGGTATTGCGGCAAATTCCGCCGCCGTTCGTGCTTCGGCAAGGGTGCGGATGCCGAACTGGCGCGTACGCCCCTCGGTAACCAGGCGCCCGCCCGGCAGCTCAGCATTCTCGCGTTGGATCGCGCCGAGCACATCGTCTGCCGTTACTCCACGCGCGCGCATCGTAGCCGCATCGAGCCATATGCGCATTTCGCGTTCTCTCCCGCCAACCAGCTCGACCGAACCGACGCCGGGCACGCGCTGCAATCGCTCTTTCACCTCCTCATCTGCAAAAGTGGTCAGGTCGCGGATGGGCATGTCGCCTGACAGGAGAACCGACAGGATCGGCGCGGCATCGGGATCAACCTTCTCGATCACCGGCGGTTCGGAATCGTCAGGCAGATCGGCCGCGAGCCGCGACATCTTGTCGCGTACTTCCTGCGCCTTGAGGTCGGCATCCTCCTCCAGCTCGAACTCGAGATTGACGATGCTTACACCTTCGGCGCTAATCGATCGCATCTGGCGCAAGCCGGCGATCGTATTGAGCTGTTCCTCTATGACGTCGGTTACTTCGGTTTCCATGGTGCCCGGAGAAGCGCCGGGAAGAGCGGTTGTTACAGAGACGTATGGAAACTCTACCTCAGGAAAGAGGTCGACCCCGAGCCGGTTGAACGAGACCAAGCCAAGTACGACGAGCGAAGCGATCAGCATCGTCGCGAATACCGGTCGCCGGATCGAAACGTCTGCAAGCCACATATCAGCTTGCGCCGCGGGTTCGGCGTGATTTGACCGGCTCGTCATTCCGCAAGGTGGCCGGAGGATCGAGAATAACCTCGTCTCCGGGTTCCAGACCTGAACGGATACGCACCTGATCGAGATCGATACTCTCGAACGCAACTTCCCGGCGCTGTGCCTTTCCGTTTACGACCACAAAGACGTAGGCTGCAGCACTGTCGCCGAGTATTGCCGGGCGGGGCAAAACGATCGCTTGCACTGGCGGCACCGAGATCTCGGCTCTGACTGCCAGCCCTGAACTGATGCGGTAATCGGGATTACGGATCGGCAGCCGCAGTTCGACCATCCGGCTTTCAGGATCGACCCGGTCGTTGATGATGTACACGGTACTGTCGAATGGCTGCTCGAATCCTTCAATGTAGACCCGCGCTGGCATGTTGCGTCGAAACGCATCGACATATTCTTGCGGCGCGTTGACGATGGCGGCAACGATCCCGAGCTCTTGCAATTCCAGCGCGGCTGATTGCCCTCCCATCGAAAAGCGATTGTTGAGGTATACACCTTCATCGACCATCCGCGCGGTTACTACCCCATCGTATGGCGCGCGCGTGATTGTGTCGGCCAATGCCTGCTGTGCGGTGCCGAGGGCCGCCTGAGCCTGTGCCTTCTGCGCCCGCGCTACAGCCAGCTCCGTCTCAGCTGCGTCAACCTGGGCTTTCGAAACGAACCCCTTTGGGGCAAGGGCCATAACGCGCTCGTAACGCCTTTCAGCCTCAATCGCTTGCGCATTTGTCAGATCGACTGCTGCCTGTGCTTCAACTACGCGACGCTGATAGTCGGCCTGGCGGATACGAAACAGCGCTTGTCCGCGAGATACCCTGTCGCCGACCTTGACGAAAATTCGTTCCACCGGCCCTTCGGTAAGCGCACCAATTGCACTGCGCTGTTGGGCTGCAATCGTGCCGAATGCCTTAACTGGTTCAGCGAACGGTTGGGATTCGACCATCGCCGTCGTAACTTCGCGCGGCTCTGCCTGAGCTTCTGGCGCAGTCTCATCCCCCTCAGTTTTGCCTGAACAGCCAGCCAAAGTCAGCGCAAACACAGCCAACACACCAAGAGCAAGGCGCGCTAGCATATGTAGGCACCTCTGCCGCTGGCGAGCAGCTTGCCATCGGGCCCTGTGACACTGGTCTCGGCAACCGAGAATTGCCTTCCGGCCTTTACCACCTGACCAGTCGCGATCAGCGGTCCAGAGGTCGCCGGTCGATGATAGTCGACCCTCAGATCAGCGGTCGCCTTCGCGGTCACACCGTGCGCAAGCAGGGCATAAAGCCCTGTGAGGTCGATCAATGACGCGAGAACCCCTCCATGAGCCGAACCGATCATCGGGTTGGAAACAATCTCGTCACGCCAGGGCATTTCGATCTCGAGTTGATCGCGCGTAACGGACCGAATCTTCAGGTCGAGCCATCGGTGAAACGGGGCAATCCGCAACATCTCATCAAGGCGCTCACGATCAATCGGGACATGATTCTGATTCATGAAACCGGCCCTTCGGGGCTGTGCTGGCGCATCAGGAAATTGACGATAGCAATCGAGAAGGCATCGTTCGCATCACCCACCACCATATGGGTCGCATCGGCGATGTCGGTGTATTCCATGTGCGGAACGAGACCGCGCAGATGTGTCACTGCGTCTTCGGAAACCAGATCACTCGATCCGCCGCGAATGAGGTGAAGCGGCAAGGAAAGCCGACTTGCTGCATCGCTCAGCATATCGAACTGCCGTTCCTGATGGGTCGGATCGCTTCGCTTGGCGGTCATGATATTGCGGATGAACGCAGGGTCCCAATGCCAATAGTAGCGGCCATCTTCCTTCTGCCGCAAATAGCGGCGCAGACCTTCGCCTGCACCGCGTTTTTGGCGATGGGGCATGTAGCGGGCGATAATTTCTGCCGCCTCTTCAGGTGAAGAAAAGCCCCGGTCGACATGTTCTTCCATGAAGCCCACTACGCGCATCACGCCGCCCGCCTCCATGCGCGGAGCAATGTCAACAAGGGTTAGCGATGCAAAGCTTTCGGGGGCGAGGTGTCCTTCGGCAATAATCCCGGAAAGCCCGCCAAGAGAGGCACCCACGAGGGCTGGCTTGCGATCTAGCTTCGAAGCGATAGCAACGAGATCGGAGGCGAAGTCACGCATTTCGTATGCTCCGCTACGAGACCAATCGCTGTCGCCATGACCGCGCATATCAATGGCAATCGCGCGGTAGCCAGCCGTGGCCAGATCACCAGTTACCCGCTTCCAAGCGCGGCGAGTCTGCCCACCGCCGTGCGCGAGCAGGACGGGCATCGCGCTGTCGTCACCGACCACTTCTGCGGCAAGGGAGAGTCCTCCCGATCCCTCGATTTTGGTGGTCACGCTTTCCATATCGCGAACCACTATATTGTAAATTGACTTACAGTAAATGACTTTATCTAAATCGGAGCTGTGTTAAGGTGCTCTGCATGGCAACCAAGCTCGACAATGATGCCGACGAAAAGGCAGCAGCCTTCCTGACCGATCAAGACCGATTGGTTTTTCTCTTGGAAGAGCTGACAAGACGATTGCGTCGCACCTTCGACACCTCAGTCGAACAGTTTGGCCTCACCCGTACCCAGTGGCGTACGTTGGCCTACCTCTATCGCACGCCGGGAATGACACAGACTGAACTCGCGCGAGAACTGGAACTGGAACGTGCCAGCATTGGCCAGGCGATCGACCGCCTGGAAGAACTGGATCTGGTCGAACGGCGCAGCGCCAAAAACGACCGGCGGGTTTGGCAGGTGCACCTGCAGCCCGCTGCAATCGACTTGCTTCCAAAAATGCGGGTTGAGGCCGACAACGTCTATGCGCGCTTGCTTGAGGGAATAAAGGGCGAGGACTTGGAAGCATTCAAGTCTACCTTGACCACAATGCAGCGCAATTTGGGCGATGCCTGACGGGAGGGACGTTCGCCCGAAGAGAAGGTCACACGGTCAGCTGGATTTGGTGCCATCCCCGAGAAGCGGTGGCAATTTTGCCGCTTGACCACTTATGCCCGCAATTGGGTCGTGACCAGTCGGTCCGCTTTCGCACGACTTCCGTTCAACACCAGATAAACCCGAACCGGCCCAAGAATGTTTCTTCAGACTACAGATGACTTTACCAGCATCCAGATCGCCATCCCGATCATGAAGAGGTTTTCGGTGAGCGAGACGAACCCAAGCGGTACATTGCTGTCTCCGCCCACGCAGGCGCACTTGAGTTCGCGCTTATCGATGTAGACCGCCTTGAACACGCTGACCGCCCCGATCGTGCCGATGACAAGCGCCACGGGGATGGAAACCACGTTCAAGATCTGCGCTGTCATCAAAACTCCTGCTAAGCCCTCCGCGAACGGATAGATGTAGCCGTATGGCACCCAGCGCTTGGCTAGCAGGTCATAATTGAGAAACATCGTCGAAAAACTCTCGACATCGCGCAGCTTGAGATAGGCAAGACCGCACATCGAGAAGCTGACGAACCACTCCGCGGTCAGGATCGAGAGTGGCTGGCCTGTGGCGACCCATGCCGCGCCCAGTGCCATCACCGCCATCATGCCGAATAGAGCGGCAACCGGCTGATAGCTCGTGCCCTCTTTCTCTACGGGGTTCCCGAAATGCGCCGCGAGGTCGGTGTAGCCGCCGATGCGCTCGCCACCGATCCATGTCTGCGGCGTTGTCTTGACGCTGTGCTTTTCTTTGAAAGCGTCGGTTTCCTCGCGGGTGGTAAGGTGATGATCGTCCACCTGGTATCCGCGGCGCTCCATTAGCCACTTGGACTTGATACCGTACGGGCAAACATGGTTCTCCATGACCATGCGGTAGAGCTTGGCTGTCTTGGGCTGCTTCATAGGGACGCTTCCTATTTGCGGGTGCGTTCGAGCAGCTCGACCAGTTCCTCGAACTTCTCGCGCTGTTCCGCCTCATCTCCGCTGGCAATGGCTTCCGCGACACAGCAGGCGGCGTGATCCTTGAGCACTTGGCTTTCAACCTTCGCCAGAGCCGATTTGATTGCAGCAATCTGGTTCAAGATATCCATGCAATAGCGGTCGTCTTCGACCATTTGCGCAACACCGCGCACTTGGCCTGCAATGCGATTCAATCGTTTGATTTTGTCAGCACCTTTCATAGCAAACACACCTCTTTACATACTATAGGGGGGTATAGTATCTGCTAGTGCGCAATTCAACAACCACGGACCCGATGACTCTCAATTCATCCCGCCGCGCCTTCATTTCAAGCACCGCCGCTCTTGCTGCCGCTGCCGCAGTTCCCATGCCTGCATGGGCGCGGGGAGGCTCGCTAGCCCACGCGCAAAAGGGCTTTGGCGAGCTTTCCGGTGAGGACATCAATCTCTCGATAGGGAATGCGCATTTCATGACCGGTGGCCGTTCGGGCCATGCCTTCGCGGTGAATGGCACCGTGCCGGGGCCGCTGATCCGATTGCGCGAAGGGCAGGACATCCGCCTGCACGTAACCAACAATCTCGACGAGGACAGCTCGATCCACTGGCATGGCCTGCTGCTCCCGTTCCAATTTGACGGCGTACCCGGTGTCAGCTTCCCCGGTATCAAGCCCGGCGAGAGCTTCACCTACGAATTCCCCGTAAGGCAGAACGGCACCTATTGGTGGCACAGCCATTCTGGGCTTCAGGAACAGGCGGGGCACTATGGCCCGATCATCATCGAAAGCGCCGATCCCGACCCTCGTTATGACCGCGACTATGTGGTGCTCCTCTCGGAGTTCACTCCGATCCACCCGCACCAGATCATGCGTTTACTGAAGGTCGGCGAGCACTACTTCCAGCGCCAAATGCAGACCGCCAGCGAAGGCGACATGTCGGGCGAGATGCGCCGCATGTGGGGACAGATGCGGATGAACCCGCGCGACATCTCCGACGTGACCGGAACGACATACACCTATCTTATCAATGGTCACGGCCCTTCCGACAACCTCCAGCTTGCCTTCCGTCCCGGTGAGCGCGTGCGGCTGCGCGTGATCAATGGCAGCGCAATGAGTTTCTTCAATGTCCGCATCCCCGGCGTGCCGATGACGGTCATCCAGGCCGACGGTCAGGACGTGGACGAGGTCGAGGTGGACGAGTTCCAGATCGGTGTTGCGGAAACCTATGACGTGATCGTTGCGCCCTCCGATGGCAGCCACGCGATAGTCGCCGAGGCCATGGACCGCAGCGGCATGGGGGTTGCAAGCCTCACCAGCCATAGGGGCCATATCGCAACGCCGCCCGCTTTGCGCGAGACTCCGACGCTGACCATGACCGACATGGGCATGATGGATCACGCTGCCATGGGTCACGATATGGGCGCGATGGGCGGTATGGATCACGACATGCGGGACACCTCAAAACTGCCCGATGACGTGACGGTTGGGCCCGGTATCGACATGGTTGCACCGATGCCAACGGACCGCATGGACTTCCCCGGCCTCGGCCTCGACAAGGTGCAGCACCGCGTGCTGCGCTACACCGACCTTAAGGCTAGGCACATGAACCCGCACCGCGAAGTGGACCGCGAGATGGAGATCCATCTCACCGGAAACATGGAACGCTATATGTGGAGCTTCGATGGCAAGAAGTTTACCCGCGTCACCGATGACCCGATCCGCTTCGGCTACAATGAGCGGGTGCGCGTGAAGCTGGTCAACCACACCATGATGGCGCATCCGATCCACCTGCACGGTCATTTCTTCGAGATGGTCAATGGCGCGGATCACATGCACCAGCCCTTGAAGCACACGATGGTCGTGCAGCCGGGCGGCACCGCGACCTTCGACCTGACTGCAAACGAGCCGGGCGACTGGGCCTTTCACTGCCATCTGCTTTACCACATGCATGCCGGCATGATGCAGGTCGTCACCGTGCGTCCGTTCCCTGAAGGCGCCCTGTCCTGATGCGCTTGGCTTTGCTTGCAGGTGCGGCGCTCGTTGCCGCCCCCACTGCCGCGCAAGACCACTCGGCGCACGGCGCGCAGCAGACCCATGAATCCGCCCCACAGACGACGGAAGAGGTGGACCACTGCGCGATGGGACATCTGCCGCCCGACCAATGCCCGCCCAATCAAGAGGATGCAGGGCATGACGCGATGGACCAGGCGCAGATGGATCACTCGCAAATGGATCATAGCTCGCATGGCTCCACGCAGGACAAGTCGGCTCCGGGCTCTGCGCCCGAAAGCGCTGTCCCGGACCGCGCCTTCGAAGGGCCGCGCCATGCCGCAGACGCGATCTGGGGAGCCAATACAATGGCCCCGAGCCGCAAAGCACTCGCGCGTGAGAATGGCGGCATGCGCACAGGCATGGTGATGCTCGAACGTCTAGAAGCGCGCATACCTGTTGAAGGAGGCGAGGACGGCTATCTGTGGGACGCTCAAGCCTTCTATGGCGGCGACATCAACCGTTTCGTTCTAAAGACCGAAGGCGAAGGCGAGTTCGGCGGCGCGCTCGAAGAAGCAGAACTCCAGGCGCTCTACAGCCGAGCGATCAGTCCGTTTTTCGACTTTCAGGCAGGCGTTCGCTTCGACCCGGAACCAGATACCCGGGGCCACTTCGTCATCGGTGTCCAGGGCCTCGCACCTTACATGTTTGAGCTCGATTCCGCCCTGTTCTTGTCCGATCGCGGCGACCTGACTGCAAGGATAGAGGCAGAATATGACCAGCGCATCACCCAGCGGATGATCGTTCAGACACGCGTAGAAATCGAACTCGCCGCGCAGAAAATTCCGGAACGTGGTCTCGGCGAAGGGATCACGTCGGTCGAGCCCGGGGTGCGCTTACGCTACGAGATTAAGCGCGAATTCGCGCCTTATGTCGGGATCGAATATGAGGCTGCACTTGGAGAGACCGCCGACATTGCGCGCGCCGCTGGCGAGGACCCGGATGGAGTCAAAATACTACTCGGAGTCCGAGCGTGGTTTTGACGGACTTCCGGACAGGAGCATAGAACACGTCGACATCTAAAACCGGTCTCAAGGTGTTCGTGCGTCTGACACTTTCGGCAAAGTAATCGGGAAGGACCTAGCGATGACCAATCCCAATCACGCTCGCATCACTGCGTTTCTCGAAAGCGAATATGCTAGCGCGCGCAATGCAGCCAACACTGGGAAAATCGAAGATGCATGGCAACATTTGGAGCGAGCGCATATTGTCGCTCAAGGGATGCTAGTGCCGCACCTCTATTCCCATTGGCGCATGCTTGTCCTTGCAGCAAAGACACGGGACGGACGCGAGATTCTCGGTCAGCTGATGCGCGTAGCGCTCGCACCTCTTGGCAATCTGACGGGCCGTCTCCCGATCGGCAACACTGGTCGCTCCGATGTGAGCGCCTTCGCTCATATGGATATACCGGACGATCTTCGCGCTATGTTGAGCATGGGACAGCGCTGAGTTCAATTATGCAGCCACGAGGTCTGCTTTCACAGCGCTCACTTCCATAAGCGGACGGTCTGCAAACTGACCAGAAACAGCCTCAAACGCCAGCTTGGCTCAAAATCCATCTGCATGAAATGGGTTTGTCCCATCAGCATCTTTTCTCGGTTCTTCTGGATCGTTGACCGTGGCTGGAAACAGGAGCACACCGTACCCCGCGAATTCGGGATCTATCAATCTGATTTCATTATGAAATACTGTTTTGGGCGGAATCAACCCGTCTACGAGTAGAGCGGGTTTGCGCTGATCCGTGTGCAACTCATTTCACCATAGCCCATTGAAATCAAAACATAAAATTCCGATTGGCTGCGAGTTGTTCACGATTGAACTTTTTCATGCCCTTTCGCAACAAGAGCCAAGTCCGTCGGGCAGACGAAAGGCTGTTTCATGATCCATCAAAATCGTTTCGGAACGTCGGGATTCCATCCCAAAGATTCAAATGTACTGAGCACGTGCATGTGGCCTCATCTATTCGAAACTATTCGTGAGGCCACTGAGGGCGAGAAAGCCACCTGCACAATTCAAAGTTTTGTGGGAGTAATTGTGGGAGCGCCTTGCCATACCGCTTGCCGATCCTTGCTTCCACAAGTACTTATGCGATTGCGCTTGCCACCTCCGTCTCCGCCACCCATCTCTGAAAAGACACAGTTTTTAGACTGATATGGGCCTTGATGCCCTAAAGGGTGTCCTAATAGCATCTCCCTAGGCGGGTGTGCTCATTTGATTTTCTTTGATTGTTTTTCAAACGAGGATTGGTGTTTCGCTGGTGTATCATCACCGCAGAGAATACTTTCTATTCGCGTTAGGCAAAAGTTACCCCTTATCGGGCTGTTCCAAACTAGATCTTGGAAATTGCCAATACTTTTGCGTTAAGGGAAGTGGTTCGAAGAGCTGGTTTTTCCGATTTCCAACTCAATCCCAGGCAGCAATTAACAAGATGAAGAAACACCGCAGATTAAGTACTTAAGTCAATCTCAAAAAAAGGGAAATCCGCCCGGGACCACGGATTACCGAGAGACCTAAACTTAAGACCCAAACACAAAACAATTTCGCCCAAGAACCTGCACTGCAAGAGTTGCACAAGTTCCCAAATTCATATTCTATACTGTCCAAAGTGGTGAGCGGCGCCACCTCAGTTAGGTATACAAGAGTAGCCTTGAATAACGTAAAAGGACGAAGCTAAAATCTTCCTTTGTATGGACAAGCGATTTGCAACGGGGCACACAAAAATGATGAAGTCTCTTCGAGCGTCGCTCTGCTCCATAGCTGCGACGTTTGCAATCCTCCTCGCAGTTTCTCCAGCTGCTGGTCAAGCTTCCTTTGAAGGCAAAAGCGCTGAAGAAATCTTTCTAGAATCTTGGGATTCTGGTAGCCAAATAAACAAGGAGAGGGCGCGACTTTACCTCGCCAAAAATTTTCCACGAACGGCAGAGGGGCTGTTCGCCATTGCTTGGTTAGCGAACCGTGACGGTGACTCGGAAGAAGCAGGTCAGCTCTATCTGAACTGTCTAGCAGAGTATCCCGAATTTCATTGGTGTCTTTCAAATTACATCGCTGGCGTTGGCAGAACAGACAGAACGGCTTTGGATCGCGCCAGTATTATATTTGGTGCCATGTCAGGTCCTGATCGCTTTGATTCGAATGTATTCACTAACTTGTATTCTGCTTTTCTGGCGTTGCCAGAACCTGCTGAGTCGACAGCCTTGGAACTCTACGAAAAATATTCTCCGGAATTAGTGGAAACAGGCAAAGGATGGAAATTACCATACGCCCGTGGTGTTGTGGAACAATCCAACGGAAATCTAGATGTTGCCATCGAGCTATTCGAGGAGTCGTTAGCAAACGGAGCGGATGAATTTAGCGTCGTTGAACGGCTCGCTAATGCACGACGTGCCAAGGTTTCACCTGCTTTGTTGCAGAAAGACAGAGTAGCTCAAAGGCGGATAATCGCTCCAATCGTCAATTATCTCAATGCTCACCCTAATGATGGCGATCCGTATGATTATTTAGCGAAATTTGTGCGGCAAATGGGCGCGCGGGGACAAGACGCCGAGCTCTACATGCAAGGCTTTCGCGCTGAGCCCCGGCCCGAATTTGTGAAGGACGCGCGCATCACCACTCTTGAGCCGAGCCGGCTACGGCCGTTTCTGCAGCTAGCACAGGAAGTATTGCCTGATGACCCTTATGTGTCGGCTCAAATTGCGCGCTATGAAATGGCTTACGAGCTCGACATAGAGACGGGCCGCCGGATCTATGAAGATGCTCTTCCGCGATTGGCTTCAGACAGGATACGTCGTGAAATCGCGCAAGACTACGCGTTTTTGCTGGAAGCTTATGCCTGGGATTGGGACCGGGCATTTGAATTGCGTCAGGCATATGGAGCAGATCAGGATGACGTGGCGCGCGGGTTGATGCGCAACAGGTTCCGCGCTGGTGACCTCGACTCCGCGCAAAGATATCTTGAAACTTCAGATGAAGCCGGCACCGCCAATGAAACATTTCTTGAGGCGTATCGTGGCAGAATTGCGCGATCCCTTGAGAATAGAGATGCGCTTCAGGAAACCTCTAAATTCCTTGATTTTCTTGATCTGTGGAGCGGAGCTGCAGTACCCAGAACTGGCGCGGCTGAAAAAGCCGTAGAGTTTGCTTCGGGTTCCGCCGAGCTATCATCATCGGCAAAATCCAATATCGCGGAAATGGCCAGAAAATTGGGCCGAGGCGGCAATGGATTCGAAGTGGTTGAGGTCGCTGGGTTCGCGTCACCTGAAGAGCCTAACTCGGATGCCTTGGCACTCAGCAGAGCAGAGTCGGTAAGAGCAGCCTTGATTGAACGCAGCGGTCTACCGGCAGATCGATTTACTGTCGTTGCTTCTGCGGCACCGACGATCGCCGTTGGCACTGACAACCAAGGCAAAGTAACAGTCACGCCTCTTTTCGCATTCGGAAATCCAGAAGTTATAGCGCCCATAGGAAGATCGGACACCACTCTGGGCCTTTCTCCGAACGGGCGTTTTGCGCTGGTTGGGCAATCGCCGCGTATCTTTGATTTGGCAACTGGCCGGGTGCGTGCGCAATTGGGCCGGGGCATATACCCACGGTTCTCCCCCAATGGCCGTTTGATCGCGATGAAGTCTGCATGGGAAGAGACCGGTGGGCACGTATCGCGGGGACTTTACATATATGACTCTGTTACAGGCTTGCGCGTACATTCAATCGAACTCGATACTCAGAATATCGACAGCGGCAGCTATGCCTGGTCGCCCGATTCCACGGCATTGGTGTTCGTAGATGATGGCGGCGCGATCATGCGTTATGATCTGGCCACTCGCAAGCTTTCATGGGTGACGCGAGCTTTTGAGAGTTACATCTCTGCCCGGGTTGGCTGGTCGCCCGATGGCAAAACGATAGCCGTCGGATATTCCAAAGCCGACTATGTGGCTCTGCTCGATGGGGAAACGGGAGCGCTGCTTAATCAGCTAAAAGGTGGGTCATGGGTCAGGGCAATGGCTTGGTCCCCGGATGGCAAGTACGTCTATTCGGCCGATGATCAGTACATCCTATACCGCTGGGATGTCGCGACAGGTAATCGTGTTCAGATGCGATTGCCCTTGCATCCCAACCGTACTCTCGAGATTGATCCATCTGGAAAATTCGCCTTTCTCCACGTTGGCAGCCGGAGTTCTGAAACCGAAGACACCCTACAACTTCTAAAGATCGACCTGCAGGCGATGGAGATAGCTGACAGCCTGCCGCTCGATCGGCAGAGCTTTGCATTTTCCCATGACGGCAAACATGTCTTGCTTGGGCGTGATGAGATAGAACTGTGGCAAGCCGACAAGCTTGAGCTGGCACAAAGTATGCCCCTGCCGTCAACAGGGCTGGATTTTAGTATTGCCCCGGATGGCTGCGCATGCATCGCGACTAAAGATGCCGACGGCGTTCATGTCTGGGATGCTTCCACTGGACGCAAACGACATCGCTTCGCAGAATTGGCTGAGAGCCTTGTTGCCAACCCCAGCGACGGATCGATGATTGGGTTGGTGGAAGAGCGTCTGATCAGATTCGATCTGACCGATTTCACGACGGAAGATCTTGGACCGGCGTTTCAGGGATTGGGCACACCTCAATTGGTGCGGGTCGACGGAGATATACTGGCCATTGGCGGGATACGGGGAGAAGGCATCGATGAAGCGGTAGTCGAGGTTAAGAACCTGCGAAACACGCGGCTCGTCAAGCGGATCACCTTTCCAGTTGTGACCGAAGCGAGGCGTTTTGGCGGCACGTACCGGGCGAAGATCGTCGACTTGGATCTAGATAACGAGCGCAGGCAAGTTGTCGCTGTCACGCGCTGGCGTGAACACATCAAATATGCGGACAGGACAGCTCAGGAAGCCAGGGTTTTCGATATCGACGATGGATCGCTGGCATTCAGCATGAGGCCCAATAGAGAGATCGACTCTGCTCGATTTGCCAACCGCGATGGCAAGGACGGTTTCATCATATCGCGCGGCCCATTTGCCAATTTTTATGACGCCGCTGGACAGTATGTTTCGCGGTTTGATCGCGGCGAGAACAAGCAGCGCTTTTCGCGAAATGGGCAGGAGTTCACGCTTGTTAGAGTTGGGACCGGAACGCTTGAAGTAGATTGGTTGAGTGACAAGAAGCCGCCAATTCGCGTCGATGTGGGAGATAACCTTCTGGATTATCACGCTATTCCAGACCTTAACCTGCTTGTCTCTACGCGCAAGGATAACAGTTTCACGTTCCACGACCTGCAAACGGGGGAACTGGCTTTAACCATCGCTGCTTTGCGTGGCTCGGAATGGCTGGCCTATTCGCCAAGCGGTCTATACGCCGCATCGCTTGAAGGGGCTAAGAGTGCCAGTCTGTCGTTCGGATCATTGGTCCGTCCACTCGAAGCCTACAACCGTAGCTTAGAATCGCGCGAATTCGTGGCTGAAAAACTTGCAAGCGTTCGCAGCGGCGAAACCGGCAATTTCATAGCAGCTGCTGAAGTCAGGGCGCGTTCAAGCGCGTACACGGCTCCCTTTATTCTCTCGGCCGCGAGCGCGATACCGCCAAGGGTTTCCAGCGAGACAATTAAACTGGCATACAAGCTAGACATTGCCGAAGAGGGCGAGGCAGAACCGGTTATCGAATTCTGGATCAATGGCCGCGTGCTGCCGCCCGAAAATGTGGCCGGCAAGGTAGGACCGGATGGCACATTCAACCGCTCTTTCCAACTGGCGCCAGGCAACAATACCATCCTGGCGCAGATACTTTACCGCGGTGCCAGATTTGAACCGGTAAGCGTTTCCGTGACGTATCAAGCGGATCAGGCAAGCATGGCAAGGCGCGCTGCGGAAAAGCCGAAACTGTTCTTCCTAGGCGTAGGAATATCAGACTATCTTGAGGACGAAGCGGACCTGAATTTCGCAGATAAAGACGTAACTGAAGTCGCGAAGATGCTCGAGCGGCAAGAAGGCCTTGTGTTCAGTGAAGTCCGTCAACTGATCCTGACCAATGCAGATGCGAAGAAGGACGATATTGAAGAGCGCGGGATATACGAATTCCTAGACTATGCCTCACCCAATGATGTGATCATCATTTATCTCGCCGGTCATGGGGCGCAGCATCGCAATGGTGAATTGTTCCTGATGACGCATGAATCCGATTTCGACCGGCCATTTACCGGTTTCAAAATGTCGATCTTTGCGGATTACCTCAGGCGCAGGCCGCAATCACAAAAGGCGATTCTGTTCATGGACATGTGTCGTTCGGGTACGTTGCAGTTCATCAATCAAGGCGCACGCACAACCACTTTGGGCGGCGCATCTCAAGTGACAGCGGAAGACGTCGCGGTTCAGTTGGATGGCAGCGGGACGATCGTGTTCTCCGCGTCAACTGGCGCTGCGCCAGCTTATGAAGCCCCTGACTATGGGAATGGCGGCCACGGCGCGTTTACCGCCGCAGTCCTTGAGGCGCTGGAAGGCCGGGCAGACGGGCTTGCTGGTGGTCGCAACGCGCAAGCGAACGGTTTTGTGGATGTAAAGGAACTTGAGAACTATGTGGTCTCAAGAGTGCCGGAATTGACGGGAGCCAAGAATCAGCAGCCAAAAATTCTGGCAGCAGTTAACGTCGATCCCTACGCTTTGACGGCAGCCGAGTAGAGTATAGCCCGGCAAGAACCGATCAGCTACTACGCGAGCAAGGCGTCTCAAAGCCAACATCGCCGAGTTCCATCTGCATAGTCAGCAATTGCGCGCATAGGCCGGCTGGCAAGTCGGGGCTGGAAATGGCCTGCCTCATCCAGTGCTTTGCCAATCGTGGAGATGGTTCTGAAACCCACCCCTCATGGTTTGCGCGGGCAAGATAGGCCTGCGCATCCGCATACCCGGCCTCTGCCGCGTTTTCGCAAAGCGGTAAGGCGATGTCATAATTAGTTTTCTGAACATTGAAGACGCATAACCAATGATCTGCATCGACATCGCCGTCTTGGCGCAACGCTTCTAGGCTGCCAATCCATTTGGCCTGGTTCTCCGCGCCATCAGCAAGAGCAAGAGCATAGAATGCATATGGATACTTGCTCTCGGTCGCTTGCTTGAGCTGTTCCAGACCCGCGAGGTAGTTCTCTGGCGATTGTTCAACAAGAACACCAGCCATCAAGACCCGCGCATAGTGGGCTCGCGCCTTGGCGAAGTCCCTGCCTGCAGCCGATTCATACAGACTGACTGCGCGTTGCCGATCTGCTGCGTTCTTGCCGTTGTGATGGAGGAAGTAGGCTAGTTCAAGCTCACCATAGGGTGTCTCGTACGCAGCCGCCTTTTCCAGTGTGGCGCGGGCTTTTTCCAGATCGCGCGGCACCCCGATGCCAAATTCCTGCATATAGCCCAAGAAATAGGTGGCAACTGGATCGTTATTGTCCGCCAACCACTGAATTTCCTCGACTGTATGTTCAGCCAGAACCCGCAAGATCAGGATATTCTCGTCAGTTCTCGCCATTTCCTCAAGCGTGACGTTCAATCCTTCCGTCTGCTCAAGATCGATATTGCGGTTTCGGGCATCGTTTTCGCTCAGATAGACCCGGGGGGGGAGCGAGTTGTAAGTATAGGGCGCCTGAGGCGGCGAAAACACTTTGGTCCGGTCATACACACCTTGCCGGATTGCGTTGAAAGTGCTGCTGACTTCGATCTTGGGAAGGCCAATAAAACGAGAAACCTCCAGCGCAAACGGACTGAGATGGGTTGGCGGAGGTGCGGCGTCATAGGCAGGAACTCCGCGCCCAGTGGAAAAGAGAACCGCAACATTGGCTCCGGGAGGAAAGTCGTAGTCATTAACTCCTGCCGAAGCGGGCTGAATAGGCTGGCCTCCACCCAGAGTTGTGGCTCGCGTCATAACAATCGGTGTTGGTGCGCTGCGGGATGTGGGCTGGAAATCCTCTACCCCTTGACCAGGACCCACGAAGTCGCTGCCTGTCCGGCAAGCATCAAGAATGAAAAGCATTGTGCCTGCATGCGAGAGGCGCGAAGCAAGCTTTTCAAAGTCGACGAATTCTTCTTCTAGTTCGTGCTCACCGACCTTTATTGGCGCATCGATCGGGACCAGAAAGTTTCGCCGATCATATTCAAATCCATGACCGGCAAAATAGAAAATAACCACTTCGGCATCGGCACTTTCGGCACTAAATCGATCCAGCGCTTCAGACATCTCTGCCTTTGTCCCGTTCGATACCACAGTGACTGTAAAGTCGATGGCCTCTAACGCTTCCCCAACAACCTCAACATCATTCACAGGATTCGGAAGGGCGCTCCAACTGTATCCATCAGGGTGCTGCTCATAGTTGGAGTTGCCTATGAGCAGCGCCATTTTTTCCTGCGCGGTCACAGCGGTCGGTAACAGTGCAAAAAGCAAACTTGCGGCAACAAAAATCTTGCCGAGCATCCGAAGCATCATCTTCAGTATCCCCAATTTTCCAAGCTTGAAGCGCCTACGTTCTACAGTCTCGGACCGGCTCCCGCTTCCTGTTGACGGATCACTGCCCCTGAGGTGCAGTTTGCTGTTCCTGGCGCATGGTTTCCATGATCCAAGGGTAATATGACGCTACGCGAGTGTAGACCCCCGGGCTGTTAGGACGTGCACAGCCGCGGCCCCAGCTGACTACGCCAACAAGCTTTGGATTTCCTCTCACACCTGAGACAAGCGGCCCTCCGCTGTCGCCCTGGCATGAGTCGACGATGTCGCCTTGGCTATCAGGCTGCAGTTGCCCGGCGCACAACATGCTCGACGCAATACGGCCATTGTAGACGCTAGGTGCGTTGCAATCCGCGTTCGAAATCAGCGGCACTTCTGCCATCATCAGTTTTGCAGAAATTCTTCCGCCTTCTCTGGTCCGGCCGAAGCCACTGATGGTCACTCTCTCCGGATAGACAGTTCTGTTGCCTTCGTCTGCTTCGGTTGCCAGTGAAATGGTTTTTTCCCCCATCGCCCGATTGCTACGTTCTGCGGCTGAGCGCGGCACGGCAGTGCCCGGTACGATCTTGATCAGCGCAATATCATGCATGTTGCCATTGTAGCTATATTGCGGGTGAGGAATGGCTTTTTCGACTTCGTAGACGACGCCGCCGTCCAGGAGTGAATTCGTCCCATGCATTACCCAGAATTGTGGCGAGCGCTTGTCCTGAGGGGTGATGCAATGTGCTGCGGTAATAACCCATTCGTCGCTGACCTTTGTTCCACCGCAGTAATGACCGAATGCCGCTGAAAAAAGTGAGACTTGCCAGGTCAACAGACCAGGAGGCGCTTCAATACCGTTCACGATTCTAGTTGCGATCTGTCCCTCTTCCGCACGCGGATCAGACCAAACCTCGCTCGCTTCTGTCGCCTCTTCATCTGATTGACGGTCATCAGCCATCGAGACCTCTTCATCTTGATGATGATCGGCCAGCGCGACAGTCGGCATCATCATAGCTGCAGCGAGCACCGCGCCTGAGAATGCATGATAGCCCGTCCGTAGTTTCAATTGCCCCATCAATTCTCTCCTTCGATAACATAACTAATTGCCCGCACTGACCAGATACCCCCAGGCGCGTTTGTTGCAGCAGACCGGGTGCCACGCGCTGCGTTCTGGAGCATTCTGTCAAGCGGATCGGTAATATTGCGCGCAATGAGATCCGTCGCATTGAGATTGTACAGCCCCGGCAAGGGCCGATCCGCAATAACCAGCAGCATATGCTCGCGCCCGTCGCCGCTAATGCTCGCAGGCCCGTAATTCCAGCAGGCACCAGGGGGAAGCTTGTCCTCTTCGGCATTCTGGCCAGTCGTTCCAACCAGGGCGATACCGTAATTTGCCGTCAGATTGATCAGATGCGGATACAAGCTGCCGCCCCCCCGATGCGAGAGTGTGAAGTAAAACTGCGAACGCTCAGGGTCACCCACAATGAACTTAGGCTCTCCATCTTCATACTGAATTTCGGGAACTGGGTTGCCGCCATAGCAATCGGTGCTGCTAATCCTGAAATCGATATCAATCTTGTTACCCGCCCCAATCAAACCCAGCACCTGACGATAGCGGGAGATTTGGGTCAAAACGTCCTTCAATTGACCGGTGTCAGAAACGTCAAAAGCAGTAATCGTTGTATCGTCTTCCCATCGCGCGACCTCGAGCAGGCCGTCTGCGCGCCTCCGAAGAAGCAGATCAGGGGCCTTTTCAACCAGCTCTACAAACTGCAGGCCCCTCAAGGTGGAAATTGCGGGCTCCGGCAATTGTGTTCCGGTGGCAGGTAGAGCAACTTTCAGTAGATCGGTCTGACCGGCTCCGCGCGCAGTTTCGCGCCAGACCAGCATGCCCGGAACTGCGCTGGCCGACGAAGCAATATCCACCTGCAAATCGGAATAAGACGGGTAAGTCGCTGACACGACGGCTTCGGCAAGGGGCTGTTTGTTGTCGCTACGTGCATCTCCGCCACTAGCGTATCCGGCAAATCGCGAACCAACTGTGACGCCTGCCAAGGTTCCAGCCTGCAGAGACCATGAACCATCTTCATCGCGAGACCCGTCCAGAAGTCGAATCGGGTCCCAGGCACCGAGAAACTGCTGATCAAGGTCGCCTTCGCCCCTGATGTCCAACATTACCCGCCCGTTGCCATCAGAACGAAGCCACTTGCGCAGATTGAAGCGGACGGCATCAAGCAGATCACGATATGTCGCATTGGCAGACAGTTCATCGAGCGCGTTCGTGAGCGCTTCGGTAAAATCTCCGCGCCAGCGGCCATCTACGTATCTTTCTAGCGCCTCGGCTCCATCAGGCGCAGCAGCCAGGTGCACACTGTAACCTTGTGCGACAGGCGCACCGGCAGAGCGCGCCATTGCCGCTACCGTCTTTACATTGGGCTCAATCGGGTTTTCCACGCGCAAGGCAGGCGCGCCGCGATTACGTATCATGGTGCTGTCGAATGTAGGGTCCCGTGTTGCAGTGCCTGAATTGCAGCTGTCGAAGATTGTAACCACGTTGATTCCACGCGCGCGCGCTGAATCGATCAAGATGCGCAGTTCATTGTCCAGGATGTCGCCTGCTGCGCTCATTGGAAGACCCGGATCGCGCGCATCCCATGGCACAATAGTGCTGCTGTAACCGCTCAGCTGCTGGCCCGAAAGGTCATAGACCTGCGCGCCGTGCCCACTGTAGTAGAACAGGATGAAGTCCCCTGGTTCTGCATCGGTGGCCAGCGTGTTGAAGGTGGATATAATTCCTTCGCGGCTTGCCTGTTCGTCAAGAAGCACTTTCGACTGGGCAAGGGTAATACGGGATTCAAACGCAGAGGTGATTGCCGCTATATCAGCGGGCGCGCCTGCAAGGTCTTCAAAAACCGGCCTTGGCCCGCCCTCTTCCCGTTTTTCGCCGTGCTTGTAATCAGCTATGCCCACAAACATTGCATGAATGCGTGGTTCTGACGAAGCGGCTGCTGGCGCCTGCAAGTAAAGCACGCAGGCAAGCACCGATATGACTTGCCCAACCTTTTTCGCGAGAGCACGGAACCGAGATCGCATGCAGACCAGACCCACTAGTTCGGCTCCTTAGCCTCCAGCATTCGCAGGTCGTCATCGCTCGGTGCGACAAAATCAAAGAACCTGTCGTCGGTTCCGGTCCGGTCATCCGTACCGGTCCGAAGGTCGGCCGTATCGGAGTCAGAGATGGACAGTAAGCTCACGATCGCAAACTTCGGAAGAATCTGATCTTCCTGCAATTCGAAGGCACCGTCCGAACTGTAGGAGAACGAAAAGTCTGCAGAGTCTTCCTTTATGATTGTGACATCGGCCCCAATCCCGAATGACTTCGCTGACCGCAATGTCTCGCGTCCGTAGACAAGCCCTCTGACGAAAACCACGCTGTCATCCGGAATATATGCAAAGGTTTCCTGACACTCGCGATTGGCCAGCGCGCGTCGCACCTCTCCTTTGGACAGCACGATTTGAGAGATATCTTCGATCTGGAAGATGCTCTCTTTCTCCATTGAAATGCCGGCATCAAGCGAGCTCTCACCCCCAGAAATGGCCGATTGCCAAATGCTGGGCAGGCCGAGGCCGACATCAAGCGTATTGTTGCTTTGCCACCTCGGCATACCGCCCCAGGTTTCAGGAGCGGGCAATTCATCTTCCGGGATCACGCAATCGCGTGATTCAAGGTCCAGACTGTTGTTTACTGAAATGAGTGAGCCGACCGGATAGGCCGGTCCGTTCAAGGCGACCAAACGATAAGAGTTGGTACCAGAGCTGCCGCCAATCGATTCTTGAAGGGCATTCGCGAAATCATTCTTGGCTTCGAAATAGCTTTCAAGCCTTTCGGTCGAATCTTCAATTCCGCGGGTCACACTCATACCGCAGCCCGCCAACGCCAGCGAAGCTACTGCTGCACCCAAATATTTTGTCATTCCCAGCCCCAAGCCAAAATTAAGCGTCCCCGCTAACGAGTGTACTTTTCGAAAATGGTTTTGCAAGGCCAGTCGAGCGATTTGCCGCTGGCAAATCAGACCGTTAACCTCAAGAGCTTGAGAAGCCGCGAATGAAACTCGCGTCGACAGTCACTAAAAACTTTGTGTCCGGCACAAGAGCATACCTTTGCCTTTTGCTGCTCCAAGCCAACGATGAGTCTACGTTTTGCGTAAAAGGTTGATCAGCCTTTCAACTCAATCTGATTGCAGTTACATCTTGCCCGGATGCAGGAGATGAAATGCCGCAGATCTTCATAAGCTATGCGCGCTCGGCCGAGGCTGAAGTACGGACTGTTGTCGGCTGGCTGGAAGGTGCGGGTTATGATGTCTGGTGGGATCGTCATCTACTGGCCAACAGGTCGTTTTCTGACGCAATCGAAGAGCAACTTGACGCTTCGGATATGGTGCTGGTCCTTTGGTCAAAGGACGCTGCTGCGTCGGAATGGGTCAGAGCGGAAGCCGACTTTGCACGTCATAACAAGAAGCTCGTGCAAGCGAGCATTGATGGGACGTTGCCGCCCCTTCCGTTCAACCAATTCCACTGCGAGCAAATCCGGATCTCCAGAAATGGTGACAATTCCGAAGGCTGGAAAAAACTGCTCGACGCATTTGCGCATCGTGGGGCTGAAGCTCCCTATCAGAGCCGTTCGATCCCAACCCAGCGCATTTCGCGCAGAAGTGCGCTCGCCATGGGCGGGGTTGGAAGCTTGGTCATCGCAGCGGGCGGCTACGCGATGTGGTCTTCAGGACTGATCGGCGGGACCGGGGAAAGCAAGAGGCTGGCGGTTATGCCGTTCCGCGTGATCGGCGACGGGGCTGCACAAAGCCGTTTGGCCGAAGGGTTCGCGATTGAAATCAGGTCAATCCTGGCACGCAATCCGCTATTACATGTCGCGGCCAGGGTTTCATCGGATGCCTTTCGCGACCAAACAGCGACAGCGGGCGAGATTTGCGAGAAACTGAACGTCGACTATCTTCTTAATGGCGATATCGGCGTCTCGGGAGGCAGACTTGTAGGAAGCGCTGAACTGGCCGAGGGTGCGGCCGAGCGAATTGTCCGGCCCTTTGATATCGACGCTCCTTTAGACAGCCTTCTTACAATTCAGCAATCGATCGCATCGCAAATCATTGAGCGATTGTCAGGCGCGAAGAATGCCGGCATTTCCAAGACAGAAACGGGTGGGACGACAAACGTCGCGGCTTATGATGCTTTTCTGCGTGGGCGAGAACTTTACGAAGCAGGCACAAGCGAAGCGACAGACCGCGCCGCACTCGCAGAATTCGAAAATGCAATCAGGCTTGATCCCGAGTATGCAGCTGCATTCGCAATGCGCGGCCGTACCTTGGGCTTGATCGGCAATCTCTATGGCAGTCCGGATGATCACGATACAGTGTTCAATCAAGCGATTACGTCAGCGCAGCGTGCGATAGAAATCGCTCCCCGGTTTGCCGATGGTTATGCGGTGTTGGGTTTTATCCGATTCAACCGCCAACTGGACGTGAAAGCTGCAAAGGAACCTTACCAACGCGCGTTCGAACTGGGCACCGGTGACGCGGATATTCTCAGCAGATATGCCAACTTCTGTGGCAGATGCGGGCAGTTTGCTTTGGCTCGAGAAGCAATCAACGCCGCGATCAGCCTTGATCCTTTGAACGCCCGCGTGTTCCGCTTTCTCGGCAACATCGAATACGGCTCTGGTAATTATGAAGCTGCAATCCGCAGTTACGAGAACGCGCAAGCACTTCAAAATCCGCTATCCAGCTTTCATTATCTTGTCGGATTATCGCATTTGGCGATGGGTGATCTTGGAAAAGCAAAGAGAAACTTCGAGGCGGAAGATTTCTTTGTTTGGAACAAGACGGGCCTTGCGGTGGTCGAGGCGAAACTAGGTAATGAGTCGGTAGCGAGAGCGCACCTGGCCGAGCTAAAGGACCGACAGAAAGACAAGAGCAATTATCAGTATCTGCAAATACACGCGCAACTTGGCGAGAGGGAGGCGGCCCTCGCTGCAATGAATGAGGCGTGGCGCGTTCGTGATGCGGGGCTGACGCAAATCAACAACGATCCGCTGCTCGACCCTCTACGGGATCATCCGGAGTTCAACCGCCTGTTGAGCCAAATTGGCTTTGCTGACTAGTTTCACGGGAGTTGCCGTGGATGAGCCCGGAGATCACCATAGCGTCTTGCAGCATTGCCGGGTGTAGCTCACCGAGCTTAAATTCCGGTTTGATCGACTTTGCGGCGACTCTGAGAGATAAAACTCTTGAAGGCAAACCATCAGCAATGTCGCTGAGCCAGATCAGGATGCATCAAAAGGGGGTAGAATATCGCTTGGTATCAATGCCTTATACGAAATTCCAAATGCCCTTCCCCCACGCTTACCGACCCCGGCTTTCAACTCGCAAGTTATCTGCTTAAATTTCTTCCCATCGGGCACAAAACCTGAGTACACGCGTTGCAGCGTTGTATCCGGGTTACCTCCGGCGAACTGGAAAGGGGATTATGATGAAGAAATTTCACCTTGGTCTGGCAGCTAGCGCATCTGCGCTTCTCCTAGTCGCGTGCGGTGGCGGTGCCACCGATGACGCATCAGAACCGGCAGCAGAAACCGAAGCACCGGCAGAAACCACCACTGAAGCAGCAGCTGAAGAAGAAGCGCCAGCTGCTCCTGCAGCTGACGATGTGGCAACCGTTGACGGCACTACGTTGGCAGATTTTACCGGCGACGCAGCGGCTGGTGAGAAGGTTTTCATTCAGTGTCAGGCCTGTCACGTGCTTGATGAAGGCGTGAACCGTGTCGGCCCATCGCTCGCGGGTATTGTTGGTCGCACCGCTGGCTCTGTTGAAGGTTTTAACTACACCGATGCGAACGCGAACAGCGGCATCACCTGGACCCCTGAAAAGATGTTCCAGTATCTGGAAAACCCGCAGCGGGTGATTCCGGGTACGCGAATGGCATTTGCGGGTCTGAAGGATGGACAGGACCGCGCAGACATTATTGCATATCTGCAAGCGAACTAAGTTCAGCACCAATCGAAAGAAAAGGGCGCGTTCCACATGGGAGCGCGCCCTTTCTCTTTGCATGATTGAGTTGCGTATCAGGCGGCGATTGAGCCCCGTGCCAACTCGCACTGAGACCAGATATCGCTCAATGCATGGATCAGGCGGTCGATGTCACCATCGTTATGCACTGGCGACGGGGTGAGCCGCAGCCGTTCGGTTCCAACTGGCACTGTCGGATAGTTGATCGGCTGTACATAGATGCCATGGTTGTCCATCAGCCAATCGCTGATCATTTTGCACTTCTTGGCGTCGCCAACCATAACCGGAATTATGTGACTGGGATTGGGCAAGTGCGGGATTCCCAGCATGTCGAGCTTGCGCCGCACCGTTTCAACCCGCTCACGCTGTTGTTCACGTTCTTCATCGCTGTTTTTCAGGTGGCGGATGCTTGCCGCCGCACCCGCAGCAACCGCAGGTGGCAACGCTGTGCTGAAGATGAAACCGCTTGCGAAGCTGCGTACGAAATCAACCAGATCTGCTGACGCAGCAATATAGCCGCCCATCACGCCAAAAGCCTTACCCAGCGTACCTTCAATGACAGTGATCCGGTCCATCAAACCTTCACGTTCAGCGACACCCCCGCCGCGCGGACCATAAAGGCCTACTGCATGAACTTCATCGATGTAGCTCATCGCGCCATGCTTTTCGCACACATCAAGGATTTCCGCGATCGGCGCGATATCACCGTCCATTGAATAGACGCTTTCGAATGCAACCAGCTTGGGCACGTCCGGTCCGAAGTCAGACAGCTTGCGATCCAGATCCTCCACATCGTTGTGGTTCCATATCTTGTAGGGCGCACGGCTATGGCGAATTCCTTCGATCATCGAAGCATGATTCAGAGCGTCCGAGAACACCACGCAGCCGGGAATCTTGGATGCCAGCGTGCCCAGCCCTGCCCAGTTCGAAACATAGCCCGAAGTGAACAGCAGGGCGCTTTCCTTGCCGTGCAGATCGGCAAGCTCGCGCTCTAATTCAACATGGTAATGGTTGGTGCCTGAGATATTACGGGTGCCGCCAGCGCCAGCGCCACATTCATCAATCACACTGTGCATCGCCTCGAGCACGACCGGATGCTGCCCCATGCCCAGATAATCGTTCGAGCACCAAACAGTTACAGCCTGGGTTTCATCTTCGATAAAGCGTGTTGCATGCGGGAAAGACCCACGGTGCCGCTTGATATCGGTAAAGACGCGATAACGCCCGTCTTCGCGAATCTCGTCAAGCTGCTCCTTGAAAAAGGCATCGAAATCCATGGCTTAACTTTCCTCTTCCAGCGTAATTCTATTGGGCAATGCCCAGCCCCACAGCGCGCCATCGCGAAATGGCAGCGCAAGAAACAGATGTTCGATCGCGCCCAACGCTGCGAGTGCGAAGAGCAGGCTTGCACCCACTGCTTCGGCGCTGCCAGCGGGCGCTTCCATCGCGCGCGAACCGGTCCAAATGGCAAAGGCGCAAATCGCCGCAACTGAAACGATCAGCGCTGGCCGCAGCCGCCTTGGGCCATAATACGATTTAAGATAGGCCAAGTGTGCCGGCAAAATATCGGTGGCCGAGTTGGGCACTCCGGCAAAGATATTGAGCTTGGCAGACAGGCGCAGCGCATAAAGCAGAACAAATGTCATCGCGCCAATCTGATTGGGCGCAAACCACGTCAGCGTGATCAGCATGAGGGCGGACAGTACCAACGCAATTTCATGATGGATCACCGTGGCGCTTGCTTCCGTGAAACGTTGCCACCCGGTAATGCCTGGCGAGATTTCCTCTCGGCGGGGGCCGGTTGCAGCCCCGGTCAGGAATGCAATCTCTTGCCATGACCACACCAACAACGCTCCCAAGAACGCCAGATATACCGCCCAAACTTGAGCATATTGCATCGCGACCAGTATTGCGACTAAGCCAGCCAGACCCGCTGCACCTGATAACAACAGGCTCCGCGGGAATGTAGCGCGCTGGCGGTTATCGAGCCAAGCTATCAGCCCGGTTGCAAGAAACCAGACCGCCACGGTTACGATCACCGGCAGGATATGACCCTGCCAGCTTACCATGCAGGTTGCAGCCGGATTGTTGCAGGCAGCGTATTGCGCTTTGTCCGATGGAAATACATGCGCGCAAAGTTAAAGCCCGCCCCTGCCATGCCGCTCAGACGTTTGGCAAAGCCGCTGATACCACCTTGTGCCTTACCTTCCTCGATCCGCAGCGCAGCCTGACGTAACGCTTCCATACTGGCCCGGAACTTCGGGCTGTCGATGTCGAGCTCGACCGGATAGACCTGGCGGCAAATCTGATTGCAGATCGAGAAGACCTTGTAGTCATACTCGGTCGGATCGACACCCAAAGCCTTGTGGAACACAGGGCGGCTATGATCGCGCACATACATCGTGGCGTAGACCGAAAGCAGGAAGAACCGGATCCAAAGCTTGTTGTGACCTTTCAGTAGCTTGGGGTCGGCCCGCATGAGCATCGCAAAAGCTTCACCATGGCGAAACTCGTCATTGCACCATTCCTCGAACCAATCGAAGATTGGGTGGAACTTATTCTCGGGATGCGCAGCAAGGTGACGATAAATCGCGATGTAGCGCGAATATCCGATCTTCTCTGAAAGATAGACCGCGTACCAGATGAACTTCGGTTTGAAGTAAGTGTACTTCTTGGTTTTGGTGAGAAAGCCCAGATCAACCCCGATCCCAGCATCCTTCAGGCTCTCATTGATAAAGCCGGCATGGCGGCTCTCATCCCGAGCGAGCAACTTAAACAGCTGCTTCACATCCGGGTTTTTCGTCCGGCGCGCAATTTCGGCATAGAGCACGCAACCGGAAAATTCGGAGGTCATCGAACTGACGAGAAAATCGGTAAATTCCGCACGCAGCTCAGGCTCAAGTCCTTCAATGATGCCGGCGAAGTCGTTCTTGTGGCGAAAGTGTGTCTTGTTGGGATCGCCAACCATGTCCGCGATCAGCTGGTCCCACTCTTCGCGCACCGGCGACACATCAATTGCATCAAGCGCATCGAAGTCAGTGGTGTAGAAGCGCGGCGTCAGCACAGTGTCCTTTGTCGCGAGGGCCATTGCTTCCTCGCTGGTCATCATCCCGTCAGTGTGGGCAGGGTTGATTTTTGCAGGCGCGTTCATTTGATCCTCCCTGGGTTGAAGCTGACCTCGTAAAGTTCCTTGAGGTCGAAATAGGCCGCGAGGCGCGTCAGCGCGCGTTCCAGCGGCAGGGCTCTGGTCACGGTTGCGGTACGATGAAACACCTCGCGCCGACCGAAGGGTATGGAGATGGGATCACCATGCACGAGAACCTTGTCGCCCGGCTCCATTTCGATGCCGTCGGCAAGTTCAACGTGCGCGTGAAAATGGTCTTCGGACTGCTCGACGGCAATCTCGCATGGAACATCAAATTTTCTGCGCGTCATTTGGCGCCTCCCTGCTGCAAAAGGGTCATGAAAACTGCGCGGTTATCCGCCCCGAACCCGCCGAGTTCGATCTGGCGATCCGTGGCGCTGTCGCGCAAGGACAGCGATCCATCCTGCCAAAGCGTGAGTTCGAAGTATGGTTGCGATCCGATGCCGGCCATACGCCGCTCGCGCGCCATCCCGCGCATGACGCCGCGAATGAAACCGCCGCTTTGCGTGTCCTGTTCGACCAGCAAGATCAACTCGCCAGTATCCGCATCACTCACCCGTACATTGCCGCTTTCTGTGTCGGCAAAACGCAGCGCGCGCGTTTGAGCCGGAGCAATCGCTGCTTCACTACGCGCGGCGCTGGGCACAGCTTCGCGGTCCATAAAGCCAAACGTGACAGCAGCCGTCAGCAGCAAAGAGAGCACCACCAGCGCACCTGCCATGGCCAGCGCCGGGCGCGGCACTGTATTCTCATGGCTATGCGCGTGAAGCGGCGGCGGGGTGAAGGTCTGACTCATCAGACGGCAGCTCCTCCGATATGACCAGGCAATGCATCTGCTGCCGTGTGTTCGGTCGGCATCAAAGCTGCACAAGCATCAGCCAGAATTGTCGCAGCCTCCGTTGCGTCTGGAAGGGCGCGCATCATAGGTTCGGGTTTCGACAGACGAAGTGGGCGCGCATGCGGCCACAGCATCAGATAACCAAGTCCATGACGCTCCGTCATGCTTAGTGCAATATCGCCATGCTCCCCGCCAAGCGGACGAAGATTGGCCGAGCCGATCAGTGGCAATGGCAAGTTGATACATTTGTTGAGCGCGATACCAACTCGCAACACGACGCGGCGGTTGGTAATGGTGTAGACTGTTGTCTTGCCGACCAGAGCCGCAAACCCCGCGAGTAGACCGTAAGTCACAAAACCCGCGACCACGCTCGCAATCGCACCACCGAAACCACCATTGGCGACAGACCACAGCGCCAACAGCGCAAAATAGCCTGCGATCCATCGGCCAAAGAGCGCGCTGCGGACAAAGACGCGCCAGTCAGGTGCGCCCTGCCACAGGATCCGCTCACCTTCGGGCAATTCACCCGGAAGCCCGCGGATCGGCTCTGCATCGTATTCCATCATATGATTGGCTCCTGCCTCGCCTCATTGGCGTAGAGGTAACCGCCGCCGAAATAGCCGCAGATTTTGTCTTCCTCGAGCCGGGTGACCTGGCCCGGATTGGCCAGCTTGGGTGCATTGGCGTAGTCCGCCGCATTGATCGCATCGATTTCGACATTGTCTTTGTGGACCACCGCCATGGTGATCGGAGCCAGAATGCTGCCTGATCCCGTATCGATTTCGAGATACCGCGCGATACTTTCCGCCCGGTCGACCCAAAGGTCGGTAACGGTGCCGGCTTCCTTGCCGTCCGCAGCGATCACCTTCATGCCAATTGGGTCACGGCTGAACATGAATGTTGCGACGGAGAAATGATCGTCGCTCTTCATCGGAACAATCCGCAATGCCCCATCTGCAAACTGGTCAGGAAAATCCGAACGTTCAGCATAGGCGGCTGGGCCAATACCATCGACCAGCGGGTTACCAGTCGGGATCAATCCGGCGCCGGCATGCGGTTCGAAACGCTTGGCAGCGATGTCAACTGGTTCGCGGCCCTTGGTAGGCGCAGTCACACTGCCCTTGCCGAACGGCAGTTTGAACGTCTTCGTCGGCGCCGTGTGCAGCGGGCCGCCCTCTGAGTGAACAAGGCCGGTCAGCTCGTCTTCGAGCGGGTAGCCCTCTCGTCGATCTTCGCGCCTTAGCCAAAACACCAATGCTACAAAAAAGAGGAAAAACAGAGCGAGCGCCAATTCCGCCGCATCGATCGTTCCTACAATATTGCCGTCAGTCATCACAACTTCCTTTCGCGCGCTGTCAGGTCGGAAACTCTTGCAATCCGAACGAGCCTTTCTGGCCCAGGAACTCCTCCGACCGGCCGCGCCCGACCAGTGGCCCAAGCACAATGATGGTGCCCAGGAGGAGGAGTATCTCGAGAACGTAGACGGTGCCGTACCCGGTTGAACGAACCGCAAGTGTTTCGCCCAAACCGTCTGCCATCGCATACGCTGTGGTGAAGTCACGGATCAGGCCGCCCGCAGCGATACCCAAACCCGCGCAACTGGCCTGGACAGCGCCCCAGGCCCCCAATGCCAAGCCAGCGCCGCCATCACGAGCGAGCGCCATCGAGGCAACAAGAGTGCCGACCGAAAACAAGCCAACACCCAAACCAATCGCCAATGCACCGGTGTAAATAAGAGCAGGCGCGTCCAACGGCGCTGCAAACAAGACCATTGCAAAAGCGGAAATTCCAGCGACCGCACCAAACCCTGCCATGCGCAGCGGGTTTCGGCCCTTGCCAAGCGCACGGGCGGCCAAGGCAAAACCCAACAGTGCGCCAAACGCCCATGCCCCCGTCAGGCTGGTGGTCGCACCCACTGACATGCCAAGTATCTCGCCGCCAAACGGCTCAAGCAGTGCATCCTGCATCGAGAATCCCGCGGTGCCGAGCCCGATTGCAAGCAACAGGCGGCCAGTATCCGGGCGGTCGAGATACTCTCGCCACATCTGCCTGAATGGCGGACGAGGCGTCTCCTTGGAAATTACAGCAGCGCTGCGCCCTTCCTGCTTCCACAGGGCGATCAAATTGAGGACTGCGGTTAGAACTGCAGCACTCTGGATAACTTGGACCAATCGAGTCGGAGTAAAATCACGCAGCATGGCGCCCATCACAAGCGCGGCGAACATCATGCCCACCAGCAGCATGACATAAAGCAGCGCAACAGCGCGCGGGCGCTTGTCAGGCTCAGCCAAATCGGTGGCCAGCGCGAGCCCTGCGGTCTGCGTCATATGGATGCCCGTACCGGTCAGGATAAAGGCAGCGATACTGGCAACGATACCAATCGGGAAAGTGTCAGGCCGGCTAAGCAGCACCAGCGCGAATGGCATGATTGCAAGGCCACCGAATTGCAGCGTGGTGCCGATCCAGATGTATGGCACGCGTTTCCACCCGATGGCTGATCTATGGGTGTCAGACTTGTGCCCCATCAACACGCGCATCGGCGCAATCAGCAACGGCAGCGCGATCAGCAATGCGACAAGCCAGGTCGGTACACCCAGTTCAACAATCATGACGCGGTTGAGTGTTCCGTTAAGCAGGACAGTTGCCATGCCCACACTGACCTGGAACAGCGCCAGCCGAAGCAAGCGCGACAACGGCAGGTCAGCGCTCGCCGCGTCGGCAAAGGGAAGCCAGGTCATCGCTACCCGGCTCCATTTCAGGAAAAGAGGATCGCTTGCTGCCATCAGAGCTTCACCAACTCCATCGCTTGCGAGGTGTAGAAACCGCTGGAGACCCGCTCTGTCCGCCTGGCTTGCCAGCCGGATATACTCGCCAGGCGCTGGCGTAATTCAGCTTCTGCGACAGGGATAATCGCCGGTGATCGGTCAGAGCGCGGGAATATCTTACCGATCTTGTGCATCGCCCCCAGTGCTGCGGTATGCGGGGCAAAGGTAAATACGATGGACCTCCCGCATCGCTCGGACAATTTCGCAAGCGTCGCTACGATATCTTCCGCCGGGTAGTGGATCAGCGAGTCCATCAACACGACGTGCTCGAACTCCCCGAATGCAGGGTCAAGCATGTCACCTGCATGCCAATCGATCCGCCCATGCCCGATGAAGCTTGGTGTGCGCTCACGCGCAATATCGACAAGCCCAGCGGCGACATCGACCCCGGTGACTTCAGCGCCGCGACAGGCTGCTGCGACGCTCAGCGCGCCTGTACCACAGCCAGCATCGAGCACTCGCGTACGACGCAAATCTTCGGGCAGCCAGCTCAAAAGGGTTTCACGCATCCGCTCGCGCCCGGCGCGCACCGTCGCGCGGATCCCGCTGACCTTGGCATCGCTGGTCAGATCAATCCATGCCTTGCGCGCAGTGCGGTCGAAATACTCGGCCAGCTTTTCGCGCTGCGCGTCGTAATTGGTGGGAGCCTGCGTCGCCATCACTCAAACCCCAGAAAATCAAAGATGTCGCGATCTTTCATCGGGTCCGCTTCCAATGGATCAACCCCGTCCCACAGCATCTGTGCCAGCCGAAGATACTCTGCCTGCGCTTCGGCAACGCCTTCGTCACTCTCGTCCATTTCAAACAGCGTGCATTTCTTGAGGCGAGAGCGTCGGATCGCATCGACGTCGCGGAAATGGGCCAGCCGCTTAAGGCCGGTCGCATCAGCGAAGCGATCGATCTCGTCGGTTTCACGGCTGCGATTGGCAATAACGCCTGCCAGCCGCACGTCGTAATTCTTGGATTTGGCTTTGATCGCGGCCGCGATCCGGTTCATTGCAAAAATACTGTCGAAGTCATTCGCGGCAACAACCAGCGCGCGTTCGGCATGCTGTAGCGGGGCCGCAAAACCGCCGCACACAACGTCTCCCAAGACATCGAAGATCACAACATCGGTATCTTCGAGCAGATGGTGCTGCTTGAGCAGTTTGACCGTCTGACCAACCACATAGCCGCCGCATCCTGTACCTGCGGGTGGGCCGCCGGCCTCAACGCACATTACGCCGTTATAGCCTTCGAACATGTAATCCTCAGGGCGCAACTCTTCGGCGTGAAACTCGACCGTCTCAAGCACGTCTATTACTGTCGGCATCAGCTTCTTTGTCAGCGTAAAGGTGCTGTCGTGTTTGGGATCGCAGCCGATCTGCAGTACGCGGTGACCCAGCTTCGAGAATGCAGCGGAAAGGTTCGACGAGGTTGTCGATTTCCCAATCCCACCCTTGCCGTAGACTGCAAAGACCTTGGCCCCCTTGATCTCGTCGCGCGGATCGAGTTGCACCTGTACCGAGCCTTCACCATCGGGTGGGCTGAACGAGGATTTTGGGTCGAGAAGGTTCATGTCATAATCCTCATTCAGCCGGGATCACGCCTTCAAGGCGGTCCTCAAGATCGTTACTGGCTTCGTGCAGCGCTTCGAGTGTTTCTTCATCGGGCTCCCACAAACGCCGCTCACAGGCTTCGATCAGCCTGTTGGCAACGCGCGCGGAGCTCTTCGGATTGAGTTTGGAAAGACGCTCCCGCATCTCCTTGTCGAGCACGAAGGTCTCGCTGATTTTCTGGTAGACCCAAGGCTCAACTTCGCCGGTCGTAGCAGACCAGCCCATGGTGTTGGTGACATGGCCCTCGATGTGCCGCACGCCTTCGTAGCCATGCTTCAGCATGCCTTCGAACCACTTGGGATTGAGCGTCCGGGTCTGCGTTTCATGCCCGATCTGTTCAGACAAGGTGCGCACCTTCGTGCGGCCTTGCGTCGCATCGACGATGTAAACCGGCGCTTCGCTACCGCGCGCACGCGTTATAGACCGATTGATACCGCCCAGCCCGTCAAAGTACTGGTCAAGGTCGGTGATGCCGACTTCGACGCTCTCGAGATTCTGGTATGACAGCTCGACGTCCGCCAGCGCGCTGCGCAGCAATGCACGGCGTGCGACAGGCTGCCCTTTGACCCCGTAAGCAAAGCCCTTTTGCGTCTCGAAAGCATTGGCCAGCTCGTCCGGATCGGCCCAGACGCCGCCGTCAATCATCTGGTTAACGTTGGCGCCATAGGCACCTTCGGCATTGGAGAAGACACGCAAGCTGGCGGTTTCAAAATCACATTGGTGCGCGGCCTGATGTGCCAGGCTGTGTTTACGCACGAAATTCATCTCAAGCGGTTCTTCAGCTTGCGCGGCCAGCAGGGCGGCTTCGGCCAGCATCCGGGTTTGCAGGGGAAGCAGGTCGCGGAAGATGCCTGACAATGTCATTACCACGTCGATGCGCGGGCGACCCAGTTCTTCGAGCGGGATGAGCTCAGCTCCAGCCAACCTGCCATAGCCGTCCATCCGTGGCCGCGCGCCGATCAGACGAAGCGCCTGCCCTATCTGCACGCCTTCACTCTTGAGATTGTCCGCGCCCCACAACACCATTGCGAGACTCTGCGGGAAAGCCCCGCCTCTGCTGGCATGACGCGCGAGCAGTTCTTCTGCCTGCGTGGCGCCCAGTTCGCACGCAAATCGACTGGGAATGCGGAATGGGTCAAACCCGTGAATATTGCGCCCGGTCGGCAAAACCTCGGGGTTGGTGAGGATATCACCGCCGGGCGCTGGTAAAACATATCCGGCATCCAATGCATGGATAAGTCCACCAATCTCGTCACACGCTTTAAGGCGCGTGGTAAATTCCTGTGTATCGGCCTCAGAATCGAATTCTGTCAGCGAAGCTTCCCAATCGCCTATTTCCGTATCGGTCGGCAGCTGACCCAAGACATGCAGGCCGTTGGGAATGAGAGCAGTCTCAAGCTCATAGAGTGCTTCAGCCATCTGTTCAGGTGCAACGTGGCTGATACCGATATCTTCCGCCTGCTCCGCCAGCAGGGCTTCCAGTTTTTTACGTTCCTCGCCGGCTTCCATACCGCGCCAGCGTTCAAGGCTGGCCTTCAGTTCGCCAAGGCCTTTGTGCAGTCCAGCTTGAGAGAGAGGCGGCGTTAGATAGCTGATCAATGTCGCGCCAGAGCGGCGCTTCGCCACAATCCCCTCTGAAGGGTTATTGGCCGCATAAAGATAGAAGTTTGGCAGATCGCCTATGAGGCGTTCCGGCCAGCAATCGCCCGACATTCCAGATTGCTTGCCAGGCATGAATTCCAGCGCGCCGTGTGTGCCGAAATGCAGTACGGCATGCGCACCGAAATCTTCACGGATCCAACGATAGAAGGCAGCAAATGCATGTGTCGGTGTGAATGTGCCATCGAATAGCAGCCGCACCGGATCGCCCTCGTACCCAAAGGCTGGCTGAATCCCGACGAATATATTGCCAAAATGCGCGCCCAGCACCTGAATACCCGATCCGTCTGCCTGCTGCTTGCCAGGTGCGGGTCCCCATTGGGCCTCAATTTCGGCGAGGTGCGGCTCCGTGCGAACATAGTCGTCCACATTGATCCTGCCGGCTACGTTGGCATCGCTGCCAAAACGTTCTGAATTTCCATTGATGATGGCCTCGCGCAGCGCCTCAACGCTTTCCGGCACATCAACCGAGTAACCTTCAGCCGCCAGCCGTTTCAGCGTCGCATGCACTGATTCGAATACCGCCAGAAAAGCCGCTGTGCCGGTCGCCCCCGCATTAGGTGGGAAGTTGAAAAGCACCATCGCAAGTTTGCGCTCTGCACGCTGCGAGCGACGCAATCCAATCAGCTTCACGACCTTCGCGGCCAGCGCTTCGGCGCGCTCCGGACAGCCTTGCATCGCGCGCAAACCGTTGCTTTCCGGCAGTTGGCACTTGCGATCACAACCGTCGCAAACCTCTGCACCTTTGCCTGACCGACCGCCATAGATGCTCGGCGTTATCGCGCCATCAAGTTCGGGGATCGAGACCATCATGGTGGTCTCAAGCGGCAACAATCCTTGATGTCGCCCGCGCCATTCCTCCACGCTCTGGAATTCCAGAGCGTGCGCAGCGATGTAAGGAATGTCGAGGCTGGCAAGAACGTCAACCGCACCCTCAGCATCATTGTAGGCGGGTCCACCTACCAGCGAAAAGCCGGTCAGATTGACGATCGCATCAACGGTTGGTTTGCCGCTGCGATCAACGAAGAATTTCTCGATTGCCGGACGCGCATCAAGCCCGCTTGCAAAGACCGGAACAACCTTGAGTCCAGCCGCTTCGAACGCATCGATTGCGGCATCATAATGGCCCGCATCCCGGCCCAACAGATAGGATCGCAATAGCAGCAATCCGACTGTTCCATGCTCACCCTTCTTACGCGGCAGCAATCGCAGACTTTCAGATATGCGTTGCTTGGTCCGCGGGTGATAGACACCGACTTCCGGGTACTCGATCGGCGCATCGACTTCCATCATGCCGCGACGTGTCAGTCGGTCACCAGAAGCATATCGCCCGATCAGATTGCGCACCATGGCCACAACATTCTCGTCCGATCCTGCCAGCCAGAATTGAAGGGTGAGGAAGTAAGCGCGCACATCTTGCGCGGTGCCTGGAATGAAGCGCAGGATTTTGGGCAGGCGACGCAGCATCTTCATCTGCCCGGCACCAGAGCTTGCCCCTGCCTTCCTTGAGCCGCGAAGCTTCTTCAGCAGTGCCATCATGCCCTTGGCAGGCTTGTTCATGTCATAGCCGCCCATACGGGTCAGCTTCACCACTTCGCCTGCAGACATGAGGCCTAATATTGCGTCACATTGATCGCGGCGGGCTTCTAGCGCCGGCAGAATCATGCGGATGTGATCATCAAGGAACAGCATCGTAGCTATGATGATGTCGGCCTGCCCGATCGCGTCCAGAGTCCGGTCGTATGCTCCGTCTTCTCGCTCCCAATCGGACGCTGCATGAAGGCTGACCGCTATATTGTCCTGCGAAAGCTCAATGTTCGCACGTTCAACCGCCCCTTTCAGGTGATTGTCCAGCGTCACAATCGCGACGCGCACCGGAGGCCGTCCCCTACCGTGCATAATGCGCCTTCGCGTCGTAGAGCGTCTCAAGGTCAATCTCAGCCAGTCCTTGCTGCACTGCGAAGGCCTCCGTGTTGCGGCGTGCCTTGCCGCGTACAAAGAATGGTATCTTCTTCAGCTCCCGCTCGGCCTCTTCCGTCCAGTGCGCCTCAGCGGCTCCGACCGGGCCATCGGCAGGAGCAACTGCCGTAACTTGAACCTTGGGTGCATGCGCGGCGTGATGCGATGGCCCCGCTTCATCAGAAAACTCGAAATCCTCACGGAACATGGTGAGCAAATGCTCTTCCAGACCCATCACCAGCGGATGGACCCAGGTGTCGAAGATCACATTCGCCCCCTCGAACCCCATTTGCGGGGAATGGCGTGCGGGGAAATCCTGCACATGCACAGGAGCGCTGATCACGGCACACGGCATACCCAGCCGCTTGGCAATGTGACGCTCCATCTGTGTGCCAAGCACCAACTCCGGTGCAGCGGTTTCAATGGCTTCTTCAACCGCCAGATGATCGTCCGTGACCAACGGTTCTACACCGTATTTTTTTGCAGCCTCGCGAACTTCGCGCGCGAATTCGCGGTTGTAACAACCCAGACCACAGACTTCGAAACCCAGCTCCTCGCTGGCGATCCGGGCAGCCGCCACAGCGTGTGTTGCATCACCAAAGATGAAGACGCGTTTGCCTGTCAGATATGTCGAGTCGACCGATCTGCTCCACCATGGCATGCGCGAATTGGTGTCAGCCAGCAGTGGCCCCGGATTAACCTCTGCAATGGTTGCGATGTCCATGATGAATTCGCGCGTCGCGCCGACGCCGATCGGCACAGTGCGTATTGTCGGCTGCTTGAATGTCCGCTCCAACCAGCGCGCTGCTTCATCACCAATCTCGGGATAGAGCACGATGTTGAAATCCGCACGACCGATTTGTGTAATGTCGGCCGGTGTAGCGCCCATGGGCGCAACTAGGTTCACCTCGACATCCAGCGCCTCAAGGATCTTACGGACCTCGACAACATCATCGCGGTGGCGAAAGCCGAGAGCTGTAGGCCCAAGGATATTTGCAAGCTTGCGCTCATGCCCGCGCGGGCGAACGCTCTGATCGGCGAGCTTGCGCACAATCTGGTAGAAACTTTCAGCTGCGCCCCAGTTTTCCTTGCGCTGATAGCTAGGCAGTTCGAGTGGAATAACCGGGCAATCGAGCCGCATGGCGTCGGCCAATCCGGCTGGATCATCCTGAATCAGCTCTGCGGTGCAAGACGCACCAACCATCAGCGCCTGCGGCTTGAACCGCTCCAGCGCGTCGCGTGCCGCCTGCTGGAAGAGTTCCGCTGTATCCTTGCCCAGATCGCGCGCCTGAAATGTCGTGTAGGTGACGGGCGGGCGCTTGCCCCGCCGCTCTATCATGGTGAACAGCAGATCAGCGTAGGTATCGCCCTGCGGCGCATGCAGCAGGTAATGCATGTCCTTCATGCCAGTCGCCACGCGCATCGCACCGACATGCGGTGGTCCTTCATATGTCCAGACGGCCAGCTGCATCGCTATACCTCCAGCACATCACGCCGCCGAAGCGGTCGCGCAAAGAGTTCAGCAAGATCGGCCGCCTGATCAAAACCATGGATTGGCGAGAAGACGAGTTCGATTGCCCACTTGGTGGAGAGGCCTTCGCTTTCCAGAGGATTGGCAAGGCCCAGCCCGCAAACAGTCAGATCGGGCTTTTCAGCACGTACCCGATCAAGCTGCTTGTCGACATCCTGTCCCTCGCTGAGCCGGACAGTTTCCGGCAAGGCGATCAATTCGTCAGCGAGATGGGTTTTATGCAGATAAGGCGTGCCGATTTCTAACGGCTGCATTCCGCATTCATTGGAAAGAAAACGCGCCAGCGGAACTTCCAGCTGCGAGTCAGGCATGAAGAATATGCGCTTGCCATCGAGGCGTTCTTTCAATGAGGCAAGCGCGCGCTTCGCCCGTTCCCGTCCGGGCGCGATCACGCGATTGAAATGCATTTCATCAATTCCGAACGCGTCAGCTGCCGCTTTTAGCCAAGCGGTGGTTCCTTCCGCGCCAAAGGGGAACAAAGCCGGCAAATGCACAGCGCCGCGACGTTCCAACTCAAGCCCGGTTTCGCCAAGAAACGGCTGCGCCAGCAGGAACCGGGTATTGGTGCCCACTGCCGGTAATTCGCTTGACTTTCGTGCGGGAAGAACGCCCACACGCTCAATACCCAGATCCGCAAACAGGCGCAGGAACTGATCCTCAACAATGTCGGGAAGCGATCCGACCAGCAACAACTCCGGAGCAGCATCCGGAGCTGCTGCTGGCATCTCTGGAACGAGCGAAGCAAGACACGCGTCCTCGCCTTGTGTGAAAGTTGTTTCGATCCCGCTGCCCGAATAATTCAGGATACGCACATCACCTGCGTGTCGCGCGCCCAGCTTTTCGGCGGCCTTGGCAAGATCGAGTTTGATGACTTCGGAGGGGCAGGACCCCACGAGAAAGAGCGTCTTGATTTCTGGTCGGCGAGAAAGCAACCGCTCAACCACCCGTTCCAGCTCTTCATGGCAATCCGCCATCCCGGCCAGATCGCGCTCTTCTATGATAGCCGTCGCAAAGCGCGGTTCCGCGAAAATCATTACGCCCGCCGCAGACTGCAGCAAATGCGCGCAAGTCCTTGAGCCAACGACCAGGAAGAACGCGTCCTGCATCTTCCTATGTAGCCATATGATACCTGTGAGGCCGCAGAAGACTTCGCGCTGACCCCGCTGCCGGAGTATAGGTTCACGCTGCGAAGATACGCATTCGATGGACTTTAGCCCGGCAGGTGCGGAACCCGTCACCCGGTCACCGCCAGATCCTGGCTTGCCTGCAAACGCGCAGCGCGTAGCTTCAACAGGAATTGCGCGGCGTTAATCACATAGGCTGCATAAGCGGCCAACGCGATCAGCATCCGCTCCCGCGTGCTGCCTATGCCGCCAAACAGCATGATCAGATATGCGGTGTGCAGTGCCAACACCAGCATTGAGAAGACATCTTCCCAGAAGAATGGTCTTGCAAACAGCCATTTGCCGAACACGACCTTTTCCCAGATCGAGCCTGTTACCATTATGGTGTAAAGAATGAGCGTTTTGAAGACGATCGAGGCATCGGCGGACACCTCGCCTGAGCCGGTCATCAGATAACGCGAAACAAGTACGAGACTGATCGCAAACACCAAGAACTGGACTGGCGCCAAGATGCCTTGGACGACAGTCCAATATGTTTCATCACGACGCTTGCGCTCTTCCGGTGTGTAGAGCGCACTCCCCTGATACCCGTTTCCGCCAAATGCTGCTGCGGTATGGGGCATTCTTGTATCCCCTCGGTTTTGCAGAGCCTTTGCGACTCCACTTGATCCTGAGGAGGAGCGTACGCCTTGACACCCCCAAGTGTCAATCTGCCTTGACGACAGGCAAAGTTGACAACTGCATTTGCTAAAGGCCTCCGATAGGCGTACTCCTTATGAATCCAAGCGACTCGAAGATTGCAGCCGAGTAAGCTTGGGCGGCGCGAAATGCGCCACATGCAGACTGAGGGGGTCTGATATGACTAGTAAATCTGGCGCTGGCAGAACGGTTTCAAAAAGTGCGGGCAGCGACGTGTCGCCTGCGCGCAAAACGGCTGGAGCTACCAGCCGTTCAAAAGCGGGCAATGACAACGCGCAAAGCCCGATTAATAGCCTGATTCAAAAGGAAGTTATTCCTCGCCTGTTGATGTCTCATTCGATTGACGGCGCACGCACCGATTTCTTTCAGGGTCGCCGGGCCAAAGAAGCAGAGGCGAAGAAATTTGCTGAGCTCCCCCTTACGAATGAAGCGGATTTCATGCTGGCGGAAGTGGAAAGACTCAGGCGGGCGGGTGTCAGCACCGAGAGCATTTTCGTTGATTTGCTGGCCGCCTCTGCACGGCGATTGGGCCAGATGTGGGAAGATGACGAGTGTGATTTCGTAGAAGTCACGCTTGGCATTTGGCGCCTGCAGGAGGTTATGCGGGACTGCGCCTTGCGTTCCATTGCAGAATCCGAATCGAAAGGTGCCCCAAGTTCGGCGCTATTTACACCCATGCCTGGTGACCAGCACAATTTCGGCGCCTTGATGCTTGAGGAGGTCTTTGCGAATGCAGGCTGGCAAACTGAGGTGTTGCTTGAGCCCAATCGGCACGAACTGCTGCATCTGCTTGCCGAACGAATCTTTCATGTCGTTGGATTGACCATCAGCTGTGATTACCCTAGCCAAAAAATCTCTGAACTGATCACGGCAATAAGAAGTGTTTCAAAGAATCCTGAAGTTCATGTCCTCATCGGCGGTCGGTTCGTAAATGGGGACAAGACCATCGCAGTCAAAACCGGAGCAGACGGGACCGCGCCAAACGCACGATCCGCACTCGCTCTCGCCAACAGCCTTGTCGCGCAAACGGAGCTCGCCGGCACGCCTGTCACTTGAATTGGAGAAGCGCATGCCCCCCAAGAAGCGCAGTATCGCGGAGCACAAAAGCTTCACCGATACGGCTTCGCTTTTTGGATCTATAGAGGCGGATAGCGCGGCTGCGCTTGCCATGAGCGCGGGCGATCTGGTTCTGGTGCTGGATGCGGATGGCAAGGTCATCGATGGGTCGGCCGATCTTCAGGCCATTCCCGAGGTCCCCGGTTGGGTCAGCAAGAACTGGCGTGATATCGTCACTCCTGAAAGCCAGAACAAGATCGATGCGATGCTGGAAGCGGCCAGATCTGGCGACGCCATGCATCCGCGGCAGGTTAATCTGATCGGACCTAACGGAGATATTCCGGTCAGCTTTGTCCTGGTTGATCTTGGTGGCGGTAAAGGCCACTTGGCGATCGGGCGCGATCTGAGAGAAGCCGCGGCGCTTCAGCAGCGTTTATTGCAGGCCCAGCAATCGCTTGAGCGCGACTATTTACGACTTCGGCAGCTTGAGACTCGCTATCGCTTGCTGTTCGACATGTCCGGTGAGCCGGTCTTGATCATTGATCACGAAAACCGGCGCATCGTCGAAGCGAATCCCGCCGCGCACGCAATCCTCAATGCAAAGCCCGGGACACTTGTTGGCGCCAAGTTCCTGTCCCTGTTCCATCGAGGTGCCCGCGAGGATCTGATCGGCTTTTTAGGCGGGGCGATCTCTGCGAGCAAAGTTTCGCCGTTGAATGTTCGGCTTGCAGATGACGAGGAGGAGCTCTGGCTTACGGCCAATGGCTTCCGACAGCGCGGCAAGCTGTATGCCTTGGTCCGTCTGGATGCGGGTGAAATTCCGACAAGCGATGAGACGAGCGCGACACTTGGCATCGTAGAGAGCATGCCAGATGCATTCGTGTTGACTGATGAAGACTGGTCGATCGTTACCGCAAATATTGCATTTGCGGAGATGATAGGCGCCGCCAGCATCGATCAAGTGCGTGGGAGAAGGCTAGGGGAATTTGTCGGTCGGCCAGGAATTGACCTCGAACTGATCCAGAATCAGCTGGTAAAGCAGGGGTTTGCCCGAAATGTCAGCAGCGTGATCGGCGCCGGCGAGGGGTCTGAAGGCGAACCTATCGAACTTTCCGCTGTAGTTACCGGTGAGGACAATGCGCACTATGGATTGGTCATCCGCCCAACTGCGCGGCGTTTGCGCGATCTGCCGCCTACGCCGCGTGACATGCCGCGCTCGGTCGAGCAGTTGACAGAACTCGTTGGTCGGATGTCGCTGAAGGATATCGTTCGCGAGAGTACAGACCTGATTGAGCGTCTCTGTATCGAAGCCGCTCTCGCTCATACCTCTGACAATCGTGCATCAGCCGCTGAGATATTGGGACTGAGCCGTCAGAGCCTCTACTCCAAGCTGCACCGGTATAATCTTGGGAATTTGGTTTCAGAGCCAGACTGACGTTCTGGACACAAGAAAGTGTCAAAATAAATTGACGGTTAGGGGTGTCAGGCATAGCCTGCACAAATGGCCGAGTCCGCCGCCTCGACAACACATATGCCGATTCCGGCCCTGCGCGATATTGTCGAGCTTCTCAAACCGATCACCTGGTTCCCGCCGATGTGGGCATTTATGTGTGGCGTTGTCTCATCAGGGGCAACAGTGGATGGTCGCTGGCTGTTTCTGATCGCAGGGATCGCGCTTACCGGGCCTCTGGTTTGCGGAACCAGCCAAGCGGTGAATGACTGGTTCGACCGGCATGTCGACGCCATAAATGAGCCGCACCGCCCAATCCCGTCCGGACGTATCGCTGGGAATTGGGGGCTCAGAATCGCAATTCTGTGGACACTGGTTTCATTGCTGGTGGCATGGGCCACAGGGCCATGGGTCTTGGCCGCGACCATCTTTGGCCTCGCTTGTGCCTGGGGATATAGCGCCCCGCCCTTCCGCTTCAAAAGCAGCGGTTGGACAGGTCCGGCGGTTGTGGGTCTCACCTACGAAGGTCTTGCGTGGTTTACTGGAGCAGCCGTCATGCTGGGGTCTTTGCCACCCACAGATGTGCTGATTGTCCTGGGGCTCTACAGTCTTGGCGCGCATGGAATTATGACTTTGAATGACTTCAAGGCAGTTGAAGGAGATGCCGCGACCGGACTGCGTTCGCTACCAGTCACGCTGGGAGTAGATCGGGCAGCAAAGTTCGCTTGCGCTACCATGACCTTGCCGCAGATTGCGGTCATCTGGCTCCTTATCAGTCGCGATATGATCTGGTCCGCTGCGATTGTCAGTGTCGTCTTGCTCGCCCAAATCGCGCTGATGCCGCGGCTGATCAGCGATCCGAAACGCCACGCGCCTTGGTACAGCGCCACCGGTGTTACGCTCTACGTATCAGGCATGTTGGCAGCGGCATTGGGACTGGGGGGATACCTTGTATGAGCAAGGGGTTTAGTTGGTTCGCAATTGTCCGGCTGGGTGCCGTGCAGGCATCGATCGGCGCGATCGTTATGCTCGCTACGTCATTGCTTAACCGTGTCATGGTGGTCGAATACGGCCTTGTCGCCGCGATCCCTGCCGGACTCGTGGCTTGGCATTATGCCGTCCAGCTATCGCGTCCAATATGGGGCCACGGCTCTGACAAAGGCAGGGAGCGAACACCGTGGATCATCGGCGGGATGGCAGTGCTCGCGCTGGGCGCATTGATGGCGGTCAATGCAACCGTGATGATAGCGGGATCGCCCATCTGGAGTGGGATTCTCGCGGTGATCGCTTTCACAATGATCGGTATCGGCGTTGGCGCATCCGGTACAACATTACTGGCCTTGCTGGCATCCGGTGTGGCGCGCGAGCGCCGCGCAGCTGCAGCTGCGGTGACATGGATCATGATGGTGGCGGGGATCGTTGTCTCCGCTGCAACAGCTGGCGCATTGCTCGACCCGTTCAGCGAGCAAAGGCTCGCGCTTGTCTCTGGTGGCGTAATCTTGTTCGCATTGATCCTTACAATCGTTGCGACCTACCGGCTTGAGCGTCAGGCGCTGGTAGAGGCACCTGAAACCCGCAGTGCTCCTGCGCCCAGCTTCCGTGAAGCGATCGACGAAATCTTGCATGAGCAAGCCGCGCGGCGTTTTACACTTTTTATCTTCGTCTCGATGCTGGCTTACAGCATGCAAGACCTGATCCTGGAGCCTTTTGCCGGGCTCGTTTTCGAAATGACGCCCGGACAATCAACCTCGCTCGCAGGTATTCAGCATGGCGGTGTCTTGGCCGGAATGATCGCTGCCGGAGTTGGCGGCAGCGCTTTCAAAGGCCGAATGCCTGTGGAGCTCCGCACCTGGATCGTAACAGGATGCATTGGCTCAGCCCTGGCTTTGGTTGGCTTGGCTCTCGGCGCTGTGAGCGGACCGGGATGGCCATTACAGGCCAATGTCTTCGCACTTGGATTCTGCAATGGCGCATTCGCAGTCGCGGCCATCGGCGCGATGATGGGGCTTGCCGGGTCAGGCGAGCGCACCCGCGAAGGTGTGCGCATGGGAGTATGGGGGGCATCACAAGCCATCGCATTCGGCATGGGCGGGTTGCTTGGCGCACTGGGCGTCGACTTCGCGCGCCGGTCTGGCGGTAATGATGCGGCCGCGTTCCAGCTTATCTTCGCAATCGAAGCTGCAGCATTCGTGCTCGCCGCCATTCTCGCTTTACGAGCGACCAAGCGAAGTGCGGGCTTTCAGGGGGAGGTAGCCAGAACATGAGCGAGACAATGTATGATGTCGTAGTCGTCGGCGGTGGGCCGGCAGGCGCGACTGCCGCAAGCACACTTGCCAAGGAAGGCCGCAACGTCCTGTTACTTGATCGCGATGGAAGGATCAAACCATGTGGTGGCGCGGTACCGCCTCGCATGCTTGAGGACTTCGACATACCGCAATCGCTGTTGGTCGCCAAAGCCCGCTCTGCGCGAATGATCGCACCTTCAGGGCGCAAAGTGGACATGCCGGTTGGAGAGATTGGTTATGTGGGCATGGTCGATCGCGATGTTTTCGACGAGTGGCTGCGTGAACGCGCCGCGAGCGACGGGGCGGAGAGGCGAACGGGTATTTTCGAGTCCGTTGAGCGCGATGGTGCAGGCACGCACGTCTGCTATCGCGCGCGACGAGGTGCAGAGCTTCAAAAGGTCCGGACAAAGCTGGTCATTGGTGCAGATGGCGCACGATCAAAGGTTGCCCGACAAAACATCAAAGACGCAGAAAAGATGAAATGCGTCTTTGCCTATCACGAGGTTATCGAGAGCCCGCCGGCTAATGATTTGGGGTTTGATCCGGCACGCTGCGACGTCTTCTATCAAGGCAAACTATCGCCTGATTTCTATGCCTGGATATTCCCGCACGGGCACACTTCCAGCATCGGGTTAGGCAGTGCGAACAAGGGCTTTCCACTGCGCGAAACCGTTTCGGACATGCGTGACGAGCTGGGTCTTGATGCATGTAAAACCGTTCGCAAGGAAGGTGCGCCGATACCCTTGAAGCCCCTTAAGCGCTGGGACAATGGCCGCGATGTATTGGTTGCTGGCGATGCAGCTGGCGTCGTCGCGCCAGCTTCGGGTGAAGGCATCTACTATGCAATGACATGTGGGCGGATTGCGGCTGAGGCCGCGAATGAATTCGTGCTGAGCGGTCAGCCTGCGGCTCTGAGACAGGCGAGAAAGCGCTTCATGAAAGAGCATGGGCGCGTGTTCTGGATTCTGGGGATGATGCAGTATTTCTGGTATTCAAGCGACAAGCGGCGTGAGCGTTTTGTGGACATGTGCGACGACATGGACGTCCAGCAACTCACCTGGCAGGCCTATATGAACAAGCGGCTGGTACGGGCAAAGCCGCTTGCGCATATAAAAATTTTCCTGAAGGATACCGCCCATCTGTTGGGACTGAGGCCGGTCACTGAATGAGCAAGAACTGGGTTATTCCATTTGTCGTTGCCGCAATTGCGGCGATGGGTGTCGCATTCCTTGGCGCAACTATCACCGATCTGGGCCCGTGGTATCAATCGCTCGAAAAACCGGGCTGGAACCCTCCAGACGTTGTGTTTCCGATTGCCTGGACCACGATATTTGCTCTCGCCTGCGCCTCCGCCGTAACTGCTTGGGAGAAAGCCGCCACTCCTGCGCAACGGGATTGGGTTATCAGCCTGTTTGCATTGAACGCCTTCCTCAATATTTTGTGGAGCCTGCTGTTCTTCCGTTTGCAGCGCCCCGATCTTGCCTTCGCCGAGCTGCTATTGCTTTGGCTTTCGATCCTGTTGCTGGTCGTCTTCTGCTCACGGATCTCCAAACTTTCAGGCTTGCTGCTGGTGCCCTATCTCATTTGGGTCAGCGTGGCTGGCGCGCTCAATTGGCAAGTGATCGAGCTTAACGGCCCCTTCGGGTGAGCAATCTCGAACAACTGATGGAGAGCTTCGTCAGCAGCGGTCTGGCAGTCGATGTCGTACTTTGTGTGTTGGCGATCGAACTGGTCATCCTATGTCGTAACGGATGGAAGTTCTATGACGCCTTGGTGCTGCTGTTACCTGCAGCCTTTATATTGATTGCGGTGCGCGCTGCCATTCTTGATACACATTGGATATGGATCGTAGCGCCGCTGGCTCTGGCCTTCCCTGCACACCTTGCAGACCTTAGACGCCGTAAAAAAATTGAGCGCGACCCCCGATAGGCCACGCTCAATCACTTCCGTCCATATTTGCGTCCGGCAGACCCGAAAAGCCCGGTCTGCGGAAACCGGCCTGTCAGCTCGTAGCTTCTTCGCCGGCATCCTCCGCTTCTGGCTCCATTGCGATCACGTCACCAACCGGCGCGCTTAGCAGCGATGGATAATCCTTCGCCATCTGCGCACCTCCCATTGGCTTGTTCACGCCTTGGTGACATGTAGTGCAATTGACCTTGTAAGGATCTCCAGCATCACCCAACCGGTTATCAGGGAACACCGCAGTGATCGGCGTAATGTAACCGCTGTTGATGTCACCAACCATGCGAATGCCATGCCATGCAGTCGCGCGCTGCGCAGGACTGAGGTCCCAGGCACCGAAGCTTTGCGTGTTGTGGCAGAACGTGCAGTTGACCCCGAGCGAGTCAGACATATGCATCATCAGACTATAGGTATACTCGGTTTCCATCGTCGAAGTGGTGTTGGCATCGCTGGGATAAAGCCCTGTGGAGGCCACCCTGATTTTGTCCGCACTTTCCGGATCACCGAAATAACGGGCAACGGCATTCACCGGCAATGACGAATAAGCGGTTTCAGCCACCGGCTGATTCTGCCCGCGCCGCAACCGTTCAGTGAAACGCTGGTCTTCATTGTCGGGCATCGACCAGATCGCTTCAGGGATATTGTTGCCCCTGTGGCAGGTCCAGCATGTCACACCGGTGTCCGCAACGTGATCTTTCCAGTTGGCATTGATGTTCTGGTTCATCAGAATCATGCTGCGCGCGACCGTTTTGGTATAGACTTCATCAGAAGCCATGTTGGCCGGGTTGTGACAATAATTGCAGCCTGCTTCAGGTGAGACCCATTCGGTGATTGCCGCCATGATGTAGTTGAACTCGTCAACCGAGACATTCTGCAGCACCTGCACATTCTCATAGACCTCGCCAGCTGTCTGATCGCTGGACACAGTCAGCTCATATGGCGGCGCGGGTACATCCTGTTCCGCATTGGCCACTGAGGTAAGCGTGACATGATTCATGCCAGTGCCGCGATAGCCATTCTGCTCGGAAACCTTGGGCCCGATCTCGCAAGCAGCAAGCGCGAGTGGTGCGGCAGCACATGCAATCAGTTTGATTGAGCGTCTCATGCTATTCACTCCCCTGCACTTGCGGCTACAGCCGCTGGATCAATGGTTCCGGTATCCGGATAGGCCGGGGCAAAGCTGTGCTCCTGAGCCCAGAGGTACCAGTTGTCGACGACTGTGCCGGTCAGCAGGATGCCGATGCCGCCAGTCAGCGTTGTCAGCACTGCGAACCACCATGCCCAGCGGTGGATCGATTCCATCGTTGCGTTGAAACCCATGGTCCAGCGCCAGAACAGCGCCGCACGCTCGGATGCGGTGCCGCGGTCGGTGATCTGCTCGATCTCCCGCTCGCCGCCATAACGTCCGACCGCCAGGATCGTAGCCCCATGCATCGCGAAGAGCAGGGTCGATCCATATAGGAATGCAATCGATAGCGCGTGGAACGGGTTGTAAAACAGGTTCCCGTACCGGATCGAAAACGCTGCGGTCCAGTCAAGGTGAGAGAAAACGCCATAAGGAACCGCTTCGGCCCATGATCCCATGAACATCGGGCGGATAAAGCCCAGCACCAGGAACAGCCAGATCGCCGAAGCAAATGCCCAAGGGACGTGCATACCCATGCCCAGCTCTTTCGCGCGCAGGTAAGTCCTGAGCCACCAGAGGAGTACCGAGATGGTCAGGAATGCACCGGTCAGGATAAACCAGCCCCCTTCGGCCAGCGGCACAAATGGCGAGAAACCATATTGCGGGCCTGGCGGCTCCAGAGACAGCCAGAACAGCTGACGGACGAACTGGATCGGATCCCAGCCCACTGATGCAAACATGTTCATCCCGATAATCGCAAAAGCGAGCAATCCGAATGTCAGCGCACCGATGCCTGTCCAGCCAAGGTAGAAAGGGCCGATCTGCGCGTGGCCGATCATTCCCATCCAGCGGTTGATGAAAGTGTTGTTGAAACGCGGCTCGTGTTGCCCGTCAGGTAGCGGAACACCCAGTTCTGGCGGATGGTTCAATTGAACCTGAGTGAAGATGTTTTGATAGGTAGCCATATCTCAGTCTCCCCTCATGCCCAGATCGGCAGGTTAAGCCACCAGGTCCACCACTCGGGCCAACCTTTGGTCCACAACGGACCACTGATGACGATACAGACCGCGCTCCAGAAGCCGGCATTGAGCGCCAGCAGCAAACCGACGCGGTGGATGCCCAACGTTCCGACTGAATAGCCGATCAGATCGCGGAAAAAGGTGTCTTCATATTCGGGTGTTTTGACTTCACCGCCGCGTTCCGGATTGACAGCAGAGAGAACCAAAGCCCCGTGAAGCGCGAGAGCTAGCGTCGTCGTGAAGAAGAACGAGACGGCCAGCATATGCGCCGGATTGTAGTGGAAGTGGAGGTATTGATACCCGGTGTTGGAGACCCAGTCCAAATGACTGAATATCCCGTATGGGAAGCCAAAGTGCCATCCACCCATCAGTACAGGCCGGATTACAACCAGCGTGACGTATGCGAGGATCGCAAAACCGAAAGCAATTGGCACATGGTAACCCATGCCAAGCTTGCGGCAGATCTCCACCTCTCTAAGCGCCCATGAGACGAAAGAGATGATCGCACAGACCGTGATGACTTGCCAGAAGCCCCCCTCCTTGAGCGGGGCCAAGGACAGTCCATAACTCAAATCAGGTGGCGCAATGCTTATCAGCCACGGGTTCCAGGTTGGGCCCTGTGACGCAGCGTAGAAAATCAACGCTGTTCCCAAGGTTGCGAAGATCGCGGTAACGATTCCGAAGAATCCGACGTAGAAAGGCCCGACCCAGAAGTCGAACAAGTCTCCACCGATCAGCGTGCCCCCACGCACGCGATACTTCCGCTCAAAACTAAGGAGCGCCATAACCCATTCCTCCCCCGCCCAATCCGTGGCGGGATCCAAGATTGATATCTTCGACCTGTGAGGCGAGGCCGGCCGATTTTGCCGGCCGTCGCCCCTCGCACTGTCGAATGTTTATCCCTTCGCTGAGAGCCTCAGTTACTCGGCCAGCTCGATGGTTGCCCGCGCATTGGGGCCATCCATCCAGTTGTAAGTATCCGTGCTCAGCAGGATGAAGTGGATAGTGAACGCGAGCACAGCCAGATAGACGTGAAGGCCTACCAAAACTCTGCGCGGATCATATGTTAGCCAAGTTCTCCACATGGTCTAATTCCTTGTTTTATATTGAACTTTGCCACCTGGCGGCCGCCAAGCAGCGCCAGTCGGTTCAGATGCCGATCCACGGACGCCAGGTCCACACCAGAAGGTGTGCCACCACAGCGATCGCGGTGTGTGCACCAAACCAGAACATAAAGAGCTTGTGGAACTCCTTAGCTTCTTCTGGGGTGAGATATGTGCTCATTCCCACATCACTCATAGCCTATTCTCCCATTTGGGTTGTTGTGCGAGAGGCGACGTGCCTCCGTCGGTATCCAGACGAATTTCTTCGCCAGGATTGCTGGACCCGCATCTCTGCGGGCGATCTGTGTGAGCGCATTCATGCGCCATTTCCTTCGAGCAGGACGTCCGCCAGCCGATCAGCTGTGACGTGTGTTTCGCCGGCACGGCGCGCGGCCTGTTCGGCGGCGTCGCGCAATCGCTTGGCAGCCGATATCCGGATCAGCACAGGCTGCGCCTCAACCAGTTCGTCCAGCTTCGCCTTGGCGTCCTTGTCCCATTCAAGCTCTTCGTAATCGCGCGCCGGAGTGGCTTCACCGGCGTCCAAGTGTGTGGAGAGAGGCAGGATGTGGAACAGCGCATCAAACAGCGCATTGCACACCTCCTGCACCAGATAGGTGGCGCCCGCGTACCCCATAAAGGGTGTGCCGGTATGGCGACGGATAGCCGCCCCCGGGAAACTGGCCGGGATGTAAATGCCCCGCGAACCACATTCCGCCATATACATGCGCTCGTTATAGGATCCGAGCACCACCAGCGGCGGGTTTGCGTGAATGGATTGACGTACCGCGGCGTTATCAGGTTTTACGCCTGCCGAGCGGCCATACGCAAAGCTGCAGGGCAAGCCCATCTCGCCCTCCAGGAAATTCCGAATACCGCGCGCATATGTTTCGTTCGCGACAATTCCGAAATTCGCGGTGCCGAAGAAGTCTTGCGTGACCGAGCGCCACAAATCCCATAGCGGCTTGATCGTGGTGTGTTTCTCTCGCTCGATGAATGGTGCGGGATCGAGCCCCAGCTCATCACCGAGCGCTTCCAGGAAACGCGTGGTGCTGTCGAGACCAATCGGCGCCTGGAAATACGGTCGGTCGAGCAGTTCGCAGAGATTGCGGCCATACTCGCGATAAAGGCAGACATTGGCATCCGCCATGCCCAGTTTCTTGATGTCAGCCAAATGGCTTCCCAGTGGGAAGGCCATGTTTACTTCAGCGCCGATGCCTTCGATCAGGCGCCGCACTTCAGCAAGATCTGACGCCATGTTGAACATGCCGTAAGCCGGGCCGATGATGTTGACCTTGGGCTTTTCGCCTTCTTTGCGATCACGCCGCTTGGGCATCTTCTTGGGGCCAAACTCGGTCCACAACCAGCTAAGCGCACGATCCGCCGATTCCCACTGATCTTCGTCAATGGTCCGCGGCAGGAAGCGTTTGAGAGTTGTGCCTTCCGGCGTCACACCGCCGCCAATCATCTCGGCGATCGAGCCCGTTACCACCACAGAAGGCAGATCTGGATCGAGTGTTTCCCAAGCGCGCTTCATCGCACCTTCGGTCCCGGTCTTGCCCAGTTCTTCCTCGCCAAGACCAGTGACAACAATGGGCAATTCGTGCGGCGGCAGCCCGTCGGTGTAATGCAGCACGGAGGTGACCGGCAGGTTCTCGCACCCAACAGGACCGTCAATCACCACTTGCAATCCCTTGATTGCAGTAAAGACGTAGACTGCGCCCCAATACCCGCCTGCGCGATCATGATCGAGGATCAGCGTCATTTGCCCACCGCCTCACTCGCCTTGCGAGCGGCGATATTCTGGGCTGCAAACTTCTTCTTGAATAGCGGGCGGTCTTGCGGGGTGTCTTCCCAAACGCCCGCACTCATGTCCTTGCCGACACCCTCGAAGAACTCTGTCATCTTCGTGAAGCGATGCTTATTGCCAATCGCCGTATTGATGACTTGCGCCAGGCTACCCGCGCCCGCGACACCCATCAGCGGACGTGCGGAAATCAGGTTGGTGAAATACATTGCCGGCATACCATGCTGCTTGGCATGCTGAACCACCGGAGTTGTGCCGATGGCGAGATCCGGGCGATACTCGTCAACCGCGGCAATATCCTGTTCTAGGCTTGCCCGGTACTGCACCTTCACGCCTTTGGCTTCGAGCCACTCACGATCTGGCGCTGACCACGGCGTGCGCGGACAAGCTGTGCCCACATAGGGCACGTCGGCACCGCTTTCGATCAGCAAGCGTGCAACAAGCAGTTCAGAGCCTTCATAGCCCGAAACTGTCACGCGCCCTTTGATCGGAGCTGCTGCAAGGGCCGCTTCGATTGCTGGCAGCGCTGCGCTCTTCGCCGCATCGATCTGGTCTTGTGCCACGCCGCACGCAGCGCCAATCGCGTCCAGCCATGCGGCTGTGCCGTCGCGACCAACCGGTGCAGAGCCAACGATTGAGCGTCCAGCCGCTTCGAATTCGCGCACGCTGGCTGTGTAGAAGGGATGGATCGCAGCCACTGCTGCACAGTCGAGAGCAGCGTAGAGCTCACGCCATTCTCGCGTGGGCACAACCGGCCCGGTCGCAAGTCCCATCGGCGCAATCAGTTGCGCCAAGCCTACCGGATCGGCGGGAAACATTTCCCCGAGCAAGGTCACCGTTGGCCGGTCCGAGCGCTGTTTCGGAGCGGCGACAGGACCTTGCTCGGCCTCGCTGCGCGCATATTGCAGCATTGCGCCAGCGAGCACGTCCTTGGCCTCGGCATGGGTTGGAATGCCAAAACCAGGTACGTCGATCCCGATGATACGCACCCCGTTGATCGCCTTCGGCAAGAGCCGCAATGGCACCCCGCTGGCAGTTGGTACGCAGAGGTTCGTGACGACAATTGCGTCGTAATTCGCAGGATCGGCGAGGTCTTCGACCGCTTCCTTTATGTCTTCGAAAAGCTTGCCTGTAACCAGCGTTTCAGAGTTGAATGGCACGTAACCGACCGTGCGGCGCGCACCGTAGAAATGCGAAGTGAAGGTCAAACCGTAAACGCAACAGGCAGAGCCTGACAGCACCGTGGCCGTGCGCTGCATCCTGAGCCCAACACGCAGTGAGCCAAATGCCGGACACATCGATTGAGGCTGATCATGCGGGCCACGTGCGGGGTCAATCGGATAGTCAGCGGCGTATCGATCAAGAACCTCACTATTGCCCGCCTTGCGGGCCGCTTCGCGCATTGTCTCCTTGCTCGAGCACGCGCCTTCGGTTGCTCCGATCTCGAGCTGATCGCGTCTCCGCGTCGAGGCGTTTAGATCACTCAAGCATCATACCTCATCGTAAATCACTTCAAGGCTGGGCTTGGGTTCATATGTGCCGCCGCGCATATCGGCCTGGGTCGCCGGAACGAGTTCAATGTCGCCTCCGGTGTCTTCGGGGGAGAAGAGGCCAAGCAGCCCGTCCTGGTCTAAGGGAGCAGGTTGGCGCGGCGGCGCCTTGGCGACATTCGTGGCGAGCTGTTCGAATAGCCCTCCCCACTCGCCGCCTGGCTTTCCGATGATCTGGTAATTTGCCGACTTCCGGCGAATGTCTTCATCCGCGGGAATTGCAGTGAGGACCGGAATGTCGACAGCCTTTGCAAACGCTGCCGCTTCGCCGGTGCCGTCATCCTTGTTCACGATCATACCGGCGACGCCGACATTGCCGCCCATTTTGCGGAAGTATTCGACCGCGTGGCAGACATTGTTGGCGACATAGAGCGATTGCAGATCGTTCGAGCCGACAACGATCACCTTCTGACACATGTCGCGCGCAATCGGCAGACCGAACCCGCCGCACACGACATCGCCCAGGAAGTCGAGCAGGACATAGTCAAAGCCCCATTCGTGGAAGCCGAGTTTTTCCAGCAGTTCAAAACCGTGGATGATGCCGCGCCCACCGCATCCGCGGCCAACCTCTGGCCCGCCCAGCTCCATCGCGAACACACCGTCACGCTGGAAGCAGACATCTTCGATCGTGACCTCTTCACCGGCGAGTTTCTTTTTCGAGGAAGTCTCAATGATTGTCGGACAACTCTTGCCGCCGAACAGCAGACTGGTCGTATCCGACTTGGGATCACAACCGATCAGCAGCACACGCTTGCCCTGCTGCGCCATCATGTAGCTGAGGTTAGACAAGGCGAAGCTCTTGCCAGAACCGCCTTTACCATAAATCGCGATGACCTGCGTTTCGCTGGTCACCTCGCCTGTGTGAACGGGGTCCGGCTCTTGCGCCGCCTCGTCCCTTAAGGCTTGAGTATCAAGCATCGTCATTCGTAACTGCTCCAGTCCAACACCATCTTGAGACAGTCGATTTCCGTGAATGCGGCGGGGTATGCCTTTTCGGCTTCGCTCGCCGGGCGAATGTCAGTGATCAGCCCGTCAAGGCTCACTGCTCCGGTCTCGATCAGCGCTTGAGTCGAGGCCAGGTCTTCAGGGCTCCATTCGGCTGCAACGCGCAGCCGCGCTTCGGCTTGGAAGGCCGGAGGGAAGCCGAAACTCAGCCGGTCCGAATAGAAACCGGCAAGTACAATCTCGCCGCGTTTAGCCAGCCGGCCGATCAGATTGTCGAGGCCATGCGCGTAGCCGCTAACATCGAAGATTGTTTGGTAATCGTGGCGATCATCATCCTTAGGCGCGATGCAATCGTAGCCTTCCGCGCCTTTGCGTCGCTCTTCCTTGTTGTCCCAGACAACTGGCGCGGGCGCACCTGATGCGATCGTCATCCGAGCAAGCAGTCTACCCAGGACGCCATGACCAACGATAAGCTCAGGTGGCTCGCCACCTGCCAGTGCATGTAGCGCCGTTGCCGCCAGCGCGATCAGCACACCCTTCTCTGCAAGTTCTTCCGAGATAGTGAGCGCACGCGCGGAAGGAACAATCAGCTTCTGGGAGGTCCCGCCAAACAGACCCCGCGCCTCTGCATAACAATTCGCGCCGGGTACAAAGACCCATTCTCCAATGCGTGATTGTGCGTCAGGCCCGGCATCGACGATCCGCCCGACCGATTCATATCCCGGCACCAACGGATAACCCATCCCCGGGAAACGCGGCATCTCGCCAGTCCAGAGGAGCTTTTCCGTACCCGTACTAATCCCGCTCCACGCGGTTTCGACGATGACATCACTGCTTGAAGGTGGATTCAGCGCGAGCGACCTCAGCGACAGCCGCTTGGGTGCGTCGAGTATGACCGCCAGTGCATCCATTCCCGGGTAATCCCCCTGGTGGATCCGCGACCAACCCCTTTGCGCGAATGTTAAATTCTCCAAGTGTCATCATAGCCTGACACTTTAATCTGTCAATGATTTGAGACAAATAAACTGTCAGGCAAAAGCGACAATCACGCTTGTGACCATTGGCTGGGCAGTCGAAAGCTGTTTGATGCGAGAAAATCCCGCCGATTCAACTATCTTCGAGATTTCTTCTGCCGAACGCGGGCGTCCTGAACGCATCGCCCACAAGTACCAACCGAAATATGTTTCCCCCATTGCCTTTGCTGCAGTTGTGTCAGCCAATGGCTCCGCGATCAGGATTCTCCCGCCCTTGGGCAAGGCACGCCGTGCCGAGTCGAGCAAGGCTTGCGCAGGAGTATCATCGTGATCGTGCAAGATGCGAACGAACGAGATGCAGTCGTAGCCAAATGGCAATGCATCCTTGAAGAAGTCCCCACTATGCAAGGCGATTGAACACGTGCTGTCATCGCGCCCAAGCCTTGCACGCGCGCCGTCAACAACGCCGGGCAGGTCAAAAATACCAAGCTTCAGATTCGGACGGGCGCGCGCAACTGCGGATGCAAACGCTCCGTGCCCGCCGCCAACATCAAGCATCGAAGACACGCCGCGAAAATCGAACGCTCCAAGCACTTCATCCGCGACCATGGCCTGAGATGTCGCCATTAGCTGCGAGTATGGAGAAACACTCTCCTCGCTCTCTTCAGACACCTGATCGCGCGCGGCGTAACGCCAGAATTCTGAAAGCTCGGTCGGGCTCTGGCGATTGTCGCGCAGCAAGGCCAATGGATCCGCCAGATCACGATAAAGCAGTTTATGGTGCCGGATCATCGCCTTGGCACCTTCCTGCGGCTGGAGCGATGCGCCACGCTCTCCCAGCATCCAGACGCCTGGCGCCACTTCCTCTGTGAGCTGGATTGCAGAGGCGGACTTGAGCAATCGCGCGGCGGCTTCCTCGCTCAATCCTGCCACTTCCGCAGCGTCAGCCACGCGACAAGCGCCCGCGGAAAGCCTTTCCAAAAGGCCGCTTTCTACAAATGCCAGCAGAGTCTGTGTGTAGGTGAAACCAGCGACGAGATCGAACAACTCGCCAGCTTTGCGGCGGGCAAAGGGCCGCATCAATCGATTGCGCGCAGCCCAGGTTTGAAAGCGTGGTGAAGACAGGATCCGATTGCGCCAAGCAACCCACCGCATCCGCCAAGTCAGCGGCTGCTGGACAGTTTGTGTGACATCGGACGACTCCATATGTCCAATTGATTGGACATCTGTTATGTAAAGGTCAAATAACATTTGGGATGTGTGGATTGTCTTCAGGCGTGGTTATCATTGGAGCGGGGATTGGCGGGCTTGCAAGCGCTGCCTTGCTCGCCGCACGCGGCTACCCTGTAACCGTCATTGAGAAAGAGGCATGGGCTGGCGGGAAAGCACGCTCCGTTCATGTCCAAGGTAGCCGAATTGACGGTGGCCCGACCGTGTTCACTCTGCGTGACGTGTTTGATGGAATCTTTCGCAGCTGCGGCGCGGAGTTGGATAGTTTCGTGACGATGCGGCGCGCGCAGGTACTGGCGCGGCATGCATGGGACGACAAAGCCACTCTGGATCTGCATGCGGACCCGGCGCGCAGCGAAGAAGCGATCAGGGAATTTGCCGGCACAGCAAGCGCTGAGGGGTATCGCAAGTTCCGCGAGGAATCGCGCAGAATCTACAACTCCCTGAATGACACCATGATGCGTGCACCAAAACCCGCAACACCATTCAGCCTGATATGGCGGATGGGACTGTCCAATATTGGCGATTTCGCGGGCAAACATCCTTATGTTAGCCTTTGGAAAGCGCTGGGCGATTTCTTTCCAGACCAACGGCTGCGCCAACTTTTTGCCCGCTATTCGACCTATTGCGGCTCTTCACCGTTCGATGCACCCGCAACGCTGATGCTTGTCGCGCATGTTGAGGCGATGGGGGTGTGGCTGATCGATGGCGGGATTGCCGCGCTCGCCGATGCGCTCAAGCGACTTGGCGAAGCAAATGGGGCGCAATATCGCTTTGGTCAGAGTATCGAGCAGATAGAAACTGCGGGAGGGAAGGCCTCAGGCGTGGTGCTTTCGGAGGGTGAGCGCATCGCCGCTGATGCGGTCATTTGCAATGCCGATCCCTCCGCCATCGGGAACGGATTCTTCGGCGCTCAGGCATCCAAAGCTGTATCCGCAACCACACCCGCGAACCGTTCGCTTTCCGCTTTCGTATGGTACGCAAATGCCAGGACATCGGGTTTCCCGCTGCAGCGGCACAATGTGTTCTTCTCTTCCGATTATATTCGTGAATTCAGAGATATAGCCAGCGGTGATCCACCCGCAGACCCGACCGTATATGTCTGCGCACAAGACCGCGACGCACTGGCCGAGCCTGGACGCGCATCGCCGCCAGAAGACCGCGAAAGACTGCAAATCATCGTCAATGCACCTGCCAATGGCGACACCCATACATACAGCGCTGAGGAGATTGATCGATGCACTCTGGCAATGAGGGCAAGCCTAAGCCGATGCGGGTTGGATCTGGAGGATCCGCTTCCGCATCAACTGGCGACGCCGAGCGAGTTCGAGAGGCTTTGGCCCTCGACCGGCGGAGCGCTTTATGGACGGGCCACGCGCGGTTGGGCGGCATCCTTCCTAAGGCAGGGCAGCAAAACGAAGATCCCTGGGCTGTATTGCGCGGGCGGCAGTACCCATCCGGGGGCGGGCGTACCGATGGCGGCCTTGTCAGGGCAATTGGCCGCAAACACAGTGATGCAAGACCTCGCTTCGACGAGGAAATTGCACTCGGTGGTTATGGCTGGTGGTACGTCGACGCGCTCAGCGCAGACGGGCGACATGGCCTGACCATCATTGCCTTTATCGGCAGCGTCTTCTCGCCCTATTACAAGCGCTCGGGTCGCGGTGATCCGGAAAATCACAGCTCGATCAATGTTGCGCTCTATGGTCCGAAGGCACGCTGGACGATGACCGAACGGCCAAGCGGTTCGGTAGCGCGGGATGAAGCCAATCTGCAGATCGGGCCAAGCCATTTGCGCTGGGCGGGCGATCATCTGGAAATCGGAATTGTCGAAAGAGACAAGCGCCTGTTCAATCCCTTCCGCAGACGAGTGCGCGGCACAGTGCGGGTCTATCCCGAGATTGCCAACCCCACCGCCTTCGCACTGGATCCCGGGCAAAGTCACATCTGGCATTGCTTGTCCCCGCGCGCCCGGGTCGAAGTAGAGATGAGCGAGCCTGACATCGTCTGGTCAGGCGAAGCCTACCTCGACTCCAATTTCGGCAGCGAGTCTCTGGAAGAAGGGTTTCGAGTTTGGCACTGGTCGCGCGCGCATATCGGGCAAGATGCCATCGTTTGCTACGAAGGTATCCGCCGTGACGGCAGCGGCTTTGCCAGCGCGATCCGGTTTGGTGAAAACGGCTCCACCGACCAAGTCGAGCTTCCCATGGTCGCCCCCTTGCCCAACAGTTTGTGGCAAATCACCCGGCGAACGCGGTCTGACAACGGCCATGCCAAAGTCCTGACGACATGGGAGGATACGCCGTTCTACGCGCGATCAACGCTCGCCTCTCGGATCAACGGAGAAGACGTAATTGCGGTGCAGGAAAGCCTGGATATGGACCGGTTCGCCTCGGGTCTTGTTCAGTTCATGCTGCCCTATCGCATGCCGCGCGCCAAGCGCTAGTCCTCCCGGTCTGACATCTCTGTCGCTTCGCGCGCCTCACGTTCGGCGCGGTCTTTCTTAAGCTCGCGGTCCATCTTCCAATATTGATGCACGCAAAACCCGATCACCAGAAAGAAGGTCATCCCGATCTCAATCAATCCCAAATTCGGGACGACCCAGGCTCTCCACTGCTCCCACATTATGTGCTGGCTCCCTGCACCTGTTCACTAACGAAGTCCGCAATCGCTTGCGCCGCTCTCTCCGGCGCCTCCTCATGCGCAAGATGGCCAAGATCATCCCATACGTCCAATCGCGCATTGGGAAGCCTCGCCGCTGCGCCTTCAACCGACCCCAGCGGAACAGCAAGATCGCCGCGCGAATGAATCAGTTGAACGGGGTTCGCTATCTGGTCCAGATTCTTGGAAAAGGTCTCAAGATCCCAATGCGCCATCATTGCCAGAGCGCCGCGCGTATGGTGCGAATTAGCAAACAGCGCGGTATAGCATCTGAGCGACACGGGATCGGTCCGCGATCCCGTGGAACGTTCAAGAAAGCGCTCGGGATCCCCGGCAAACCTTGACAGACCAGAGAATATCTTTGGCACAAAGGGATTAAGTAACAGCAGCTTGGCCAACCCCGGAAAGACTTGTGCCGCGGCACCGGGAAACGGTGTCAAAGCCGGGTTGAACCCGATTATCGGCGCAGTCTCCGCAACAACGCCTGTGCGAGCCATCTCCAGCGCGATAGCAGCGCCGGCCGAATGTCCGGCGATCGCTGCAGGCCTGATTTTGAGTGCATCAAGCAATGCTGCGAGTGCCCGCACCATTCCGGGCATGGCCGTACGACGGCTGACCGGTTCCCCTCCTGTGAATGCATGCAGTGGCAGGTCTGGTGCGATCACAGCGAAGCGCCTTGCCAACGACGGCATGACGCCATGCCAGCTGTGCGTGGAAGCGCCGGTACCATGTAGCAGAAGGATAACGGGCCTTTCGCCCATCTGCTGGTAGTGGAAGTTGAGCCCGTCTGCTTCAATAAATCGGCTGTGCTGACGGTTCGGCCAGCTTCTTCCATCACGCTCCCAGTCGAGAGAGCTCATCGCACAAGCTGCGGTTCGGGCTGCGCTGCGCTGACAGCACGTTCAAGCGCGGCAGCATCCGCCATCGGCAACGGCAAATACCGCGCATCCATCGCCTGGGCGATCTCGCCTGCATCGGGGCGCGGTCGAGGCGAGATGTCTATCACAATCCCGTCCACCCCGCGCGAGCGTAAAGCCCTTGCGGCAGACAAGGCATCTTCCTTCGCCTGAGCTCGCCCCGGTGAGCCGTCAGCTGCGATATTCGCGCTACCATCGGTCAAAACCACCAGGAACGGCGTACGTCCGCGCGATGCGGCCGCTTCGGCAACCTGCAAACCCGTTTGCAAACCAGAGGCGAGCGGCGTGCCCCCTCCACCAGGCAATTCAGACAGCGCCCGCCGCGCCCGCGTTAGCGATCGTGTCGGTGGCAAGAGAAGCTCTGCCCCCTCCCCTCGAAACGCCACCAGCGCGACTTCGCTGCGACTGACATAGGCTTGTGCCAAAATACGCTCGACTGCGCCTTTTGCTTCGGCAAGCCGAGCCACAGCAGCTGAGCCAGAGGCATCGACGCAGAAGATCGTGACGGTCCCGGCGCGCTCTTCGAAGCGGCGAATCCGCAGATCATCCTTATCGACATAGAGCGCTGTCGAAGTGCTTGCTCCGCGCTCGCGACGGCGCAGGGGTTGCCATGGCGCTGCGACGCGCAGGCTGTCGATCAAGGCAAGCCGCGCACCGCCTCTGGGTGTACCCGGTCGTGCGCTAAGCGGCTTGCCGCGTAACGTCGAATGACTTCGTTTACCGCCGCCCGAGCCGCTCGAATTGCGCCGTGTACGTCCCCCGGCAATTTGTGCGAGGACATCGGGCGGGATCGCGGCAAGCGCGGCCTCAATGAGCATTTCATCTGGCGGAAGCTCGCCTTGGCTATGGCGTTCGCCCTCACCCGGATCATCGGATTGTTCCGGCGGCGGAGGTGACGCTTCTTCTTCATCGCTCAGAGATTGCGGTATTTGTGTTGCGCGTGGGGCGAGCACCAGCCGGACAGCAACGGTCAGATCTTCCTGTTCAACCTGACTGCGTCCATTCAGCGCTGCGTGCGCACGGGCGCACGCGTGTGCAAATAACAGCGGGCGTACCGAATCTACGCCCAACGCTGCCGAAACATTTGCCAACGCCGCCATCTGCTCGCCCGACACTTCGCCAACTGCATTCAATGCCCGCGGACGCCCGTGGCTCGTGGTGTCAGATTCAAGCGATGATACTCGCGTCAGATCGCAAATAAAGGCCATCCGATCTGACAGTCCCGCTGCAGGGCCTTCGTCAACTTCGATCCCGTCATCGAGCAGGAGGGTAGCAAAGCTGCGCTCATCCATCGCTTGTGCCAATTGCCCAGCGATGGCATCGCGAAGTCTTTCTGCCATGGAGACTATCAGAAAACCGCCTGCGACATCGTGCAACAGCCCACCCCGATGAACCGCGCGGCCTTGAGCCAGGCTCGCAGCGATATCGACACCGCCAAGCAAACCCTCTTGATCAGCATTCGCCGGCAACCGGCGCCATGGGGACTTCTCACTTACCCATTCGCGCAGTTTGGCGAGCACAAGATCGCGGGCCGGTCCACCGCCCCTAAGACTCATTCCGCCAAGTGCTTCGGGAGCGAAGGCAAGCAACCTTGCCGCGAGCAATGCATCGGCCAAAGGGTCGATTTCGTGATTTGGCGCAGTTGCGCCCGGGCTCATCCGAACAGCTCTTGTACCGCGCGTTCGATCCGCACGGTCGAGCCGGTTTCATCAAGCACATCGCGCCGCAAACGATGCCGCAAAGCCATCGGTGCGACGCTAAGCATGTGCTCGCGTTTGATTTTGCGCGAATTGGAAAGCGCGGCATAGGCCCGCGTGGCTCGCATCAAGGTCAGTTCTCCGCGCAGGCCATCCACGCCAACCGCCGTGCATAGCTCGGCCATGTCCGCCATAACTTCATCAGGCACGTCCATGGATTGAACACGCTTTTGCCCGCGCGCAATTTGTTTGAGGATCTTCTCGTCCTCTGCCTGCCATTCCGCAGCAAAACCCTCTGGATCACGCTCTTGCGCACCGCAGCGCCGCATGATCTCCACGCGCTCGCTCACTTCAGTGGGTGTGCGCACTTCAACCGAAAGCCCGAACCGGTCCAGCAATTGCGGGCGAAGTTCACCCTCTTCGGGGTTCCCGCTGCCGATCAGCACGAATTTGGCACGGTGGCGGATCGAGAGGCCTTCACGTTCAACCACGTTTTCGCCTGAAGCGGCCACATCAAGCAACAAGTCCACCAGATGATCTTCAAGCAGATTGATCTCGTCGATGTACAGAAACCCGCGATGCGCCTTGGCCAGCAATCCGGGTTCAAACGCTTTCTCGCCTTGGCGCAGCGCCTTTTCCAGATCAAGCGAACCGACAACGCGGTCTTCCGTCGCGCCTAATGGCAAATCGACGAACGGGATAGGATGCTTGACCTTGCGCTTTGAGGTGCAGGGATCAGGGCAGGTGCCCAACTGTTCCGGCGTGCAATGATAGCGGCATCCCTCAACCATGATCATCGGCGGAAGCAAGGATGCAAGCGCGCGGCTAGCGGTCGATTTGCCGGTCCCGCGATCTCCGAAAACCATGACCCCGCCGATCGTTGGATCAACCGAAGCGATCAGCAGCGCCAGCTTCATCTCGTCTTGCCCGACGATCGCAGAGAATGGAAAACGCGCCATGTGTCCAATAGTCTGGACAAGTTAAAGCGTCAGGACAAGTTTTAGTTTTCCCGTCGGCTACTTACTTTCATTGAACAGCCTGCGTTTTAGAACCCGCATCCCGATCCAGATTGTGCCGACCACGGGAATGACAAGAGCAGCCAGTACCCATTCCTTGCTCAGCCCGTATTGAGAAAGCGGCAATGCGCTGATCAGATACCCGATCAATCCGATCAGGTAATAGCTGAGGGCCACGACCGAGAAGCCTTCGACCAGCTGCTGCAACCGAACCTGCATGCTGGTGCTTTGTTCCATTGACCGCAACAGCTTCGCGTTCTGGTTCTCGATCCGTGTCTCGATCCGCGCGCGCAAAAGCGATGCCAACTGCGCTGCGCGCAAGGCCAGCTGCCGCACCCGCGCCGTGGTCGCTTCACAGGTGTTCATCGCAGGAAAGAACCGCCGCTGAGTGAAGTCAGTCAAAGAGGAATAGCCCGGGATGTGGCGCGAATCTATCTGGACGAGTCTATCCTTGACCAGCTGTGCGTAAGCCTTGGTCGCGTCCATTCGGAAAGATATGGAAGTCTCGATTGCCGCCAGTTCCAGCGACAGCTTGGACAGCGTATCGGTAAGGCGGTCATCGCTCTCGTCCTGATTGTCAATGCGTGCCGCAAGATCTCGCAGGCGGTCTTCGGCCTCATCCAGCTTTGGCCAGCATTCCCGTGCTACCGGTAAGCCGAGCAAGGCACGGTTGCGATAATTGCCAAGTTCCTGAACCCGCTGCACCTGCCGGGTAATCTCTGCTGGTTCCGCTCCGTTGGCGGCAATCAACAGCCGCCCGAAGCCATCGCCCTTCAAGCGAAAATCGGACCACATGCGAATATTGCGCCCCAAGTGGCAAGAAACCAGTTCGGCCCGCACCAGGTTCAGGCTTGGCAGCACATCTTCGATCTGCGCGTCATTCTCCGCAACCCAGATTCGCGTGCTTCGCACGATCTGCCCGGGTAGGCCCTGTGCCCATTCGAGCGCTGCCTTCAGATCGGCGCTATTCTCTGGCTCCAAGAATGCATCGGGGCCCATATCGCGCGCAAACAGAGTCAGGGATGTGCCTTCGCTGTGCTTTTCCCACACGAACTTGATGTCATCGGTCAGATTACCCGCGCGAAAGGCCGGATTCGCGAGGATATCACCCGGAAGAGCTCGCTCCTCGATAGCTGCGAGTTCCTCTTCCCGCTCTGTATCATCGACAATCAAAACCCATTGGACGATCACACACGGGACGGGCAGCTCTGGCCAGCGACGCAAATGCATCTCGCCAACGGCCTGTTTTCGCAGAGGATGATCACGCATGGACTGCCCCGATTGCCGCCGCGTAACTGCAGCGATTGCAACTTTCCAACCCATGGAAGGGCGTGGGAGTTCCCGCACCCCGATGTCTGATACCCTATGTGTGGGCTGCCTTCCATACCGGACGGGCGATTTGACCAAAGGCAATCCGGTTAACCAGCAGCGAGACGATGATCGAACTGAACAGCACAAACACCATCACATCGATGTAGTGCAGCCAGTCTAGGCCGAGGTAGCGATAGAAGGTTGTGCCGCCCCATATCCCCTGCTCAGTGTAAAGGTAAAACGTGTGCAGGGCATAGATCGCAACGCCATAAATCAGGCCTGAAACAGCTGCGCGCGCATCCATGTTCCGGAACAGCAGTGCAGCCGCGAATGCGGACAGGATCGGCATCGAAAGAAGGCCGTTTAACTGCTGTAGAAGGTCGATAATGCTCTCCGCATTCGCGTAAATCGGGACAAGCGCGATAGAAATGATCATCGCTCCAATCCCGACCTTGCGATTGAGGCTTACCACATTGACTTCAGGGTTGATGAACTTGCGGTGGAAGTCGACTGACCACAGCGTGATCGTGGCGTTCATGACAGCCGAATAGGTCGTCAATACCGCCGCCGCGATCATTGCTGCGAAGAGCCCGCTGGTCCAGCTGGGCAAGACTTCGCCCACCAGCATGCCATAGGCCTCGTCACCCACACCGCCGAACAATTTGAAGGCAACCACGCCGGGCACGACGACGATTGGCGGAACGATCAGAACGCGAATTATCGCCGCTGCGATGATCCCTTTTTGCGCCTCTTTTACATTTGGAGCGGCCAGCGCCTTTTGCGTGATGTTCTGATTTGTCGACCAATAGAAGATCTGGATGAACAGCATGCCGGTAAAGAGCGTGTGGAACGGAATCTGGGAATCATTGTCTCCGACCATCGAAAGACGCTCGGCCGGTATGCCAGAGAAGTCGAAATTGATTGCCTGAAGCGCGAGGAACACCACTACCAGCGCCAGACCCAGAATGCCGATTCCGCTATAGGTGTCGAGCACGGCCACCGCGCGCAATCCGCCCAGAATAGCGTAAGAGGCGCCCACAACCGCGAAGACTGCTGCAATCACCAGCAAGGGTAGGTCTGTACCGAAGACGGTCTGCGTGAACAGCGATCCGCTATAGATCACAGCCGGCAGATATATCAGGATATTGCCGGCAAGAAACAGGCCGGAAATGACCGTGCGAATGCTCGCACCGTCATAGCGTTTTTCCAACAGTTCGGTCACCGTCGTGCAGTTGTTGCGATAATAGATCGGCACGAAAACAAAGGCGAGCATCAGCAAACCGACAAAGCCCGCCAGCTCCCACCAGGCAACAAGCAGCATTTGCGCGCCGTTCATGCCAACCAGTTGATCGGTCGACAAATTAGTCAGCGTGATTGCGCCAGCGACGAAGAACCAGCTGAGCCCCCCGCCAGCGAGGAAAATCTCTTTGTCCGCCGAGGCATGACTTGCCGCACGCGCCGCAGCAACCTTGCGCCAGGTCATACCCGCCAGAACCGCCATCAAAATCAGGAAAACCGCGACCTGCACCGGGTTGGCCATTGATTTTTCTCCCCTTCCCTCGTTTCGCGCGATAGCGGCGTCTAATGAAATCCGATAGAGCCGGATGCGAAAAGGCAATGGATAGCGCACGCATGACCGCAGATTCGAGCACAGGTCCCATCGTTCTTCGCAACGGAGGAACCATGATTGCCGTCGACGCGCGAAAAGGTCAGCGTCCACAGATCCTTTATGGCGGCCCCAATTTGCCAAATGCCAAGGCGCAGGAGCTAGAGGCATTGGCAGAGCGTCAGCATGCGCCGGGCGGACCACTGCAACCCATTGCACCCTCTTGGCTTAATTGCATCGGAACCGGGCATCCTTCTCCTCCGGGCCTGCTTGCACATTCGGCAGGGAAGCACTGGGCGCTCGATCCGCGAGTGACAAATGTACAAACCGACGGAAAAGGTCATTGCCGGATTACAGCGGTCGACACGCCAAGCGGCGTGACGCTGCATCACCTGATCAATCTGATTGGCCGCAGCGGCGTAGTGCAATTCGCGACGATCCTGAGCAATGAGGGTGGTGCGCCTGTTTCACTCGAGTGGTTGAGCGCGGTGTGCCTGCCTATTGATCCGCGTCTCACTCGCGTCACCAGCTTCACAGGCAAATGGGCGCACGAGTTCCAAACCGAGCAACACGATCTGGTGCGTGGATCGTTTGTGCGGGAAAACCGCGCCGGACGCCCAAGCCATGACACCTATCCGGGATTCTATCTGGGAACACCAACCACCAGCGAGGCGCATGGGCTCGCTTGCGCGGTGCATCTGGCTGCCAGCGGCAACCACCGGATGCGCATAGATCGACTGGCCGATAATACCCTGTCACTGCAGGCGGGCGATCTGCTGCTACCGGGCGAGATAACGCTGCAAGCTGGCGAACAGCATATCTGCGCGCCGATCTTCGCGGCATGGTCGGACGCAGGCTATGGCGATGTTACCCGCAAGCTGCACCGTTTTGTGCGCGATGACCTGGTCAAAGGCGCAAAGTCGCGCCCGGTCCATTTCAACACCTGGGAAGCGGTCTATTTCGATCACTCACCGGAAAAGCTGTTCTCATTGGCAGAGCAAGCCGCCGAGATCGGCGCAGAACGTTTCGTGCTCGACGATGGCTGGTTCGGCGCGCGGCGCAATGACCGGGCTGGCCTTGGCGATTGGTACGTCGCGAAGGATGTCTATCCTGACGGGCTAAAGCCGCTCGCAGACCACGTCCGCGCGCTCGGCATGGAGTTCGGCCTGTGGTTCGAACCGGAAATGGTCAATCCAGACAGCGACCTCTACCGCGAGCACCCCGATTGGGTTCTGCAAGTCGAAGGTGTTGAGCCGATTGCCTCGCGCCATCAGCTGCCGCTTGACCTGACCCGGCCGGAAGTCAGCGAATATCTGTTCGAACGGATCACATTGCTCGTGCAAGAGCTCGATATCGCCTACATCAAATGGGACATGAACCGCGATATCCAGCATCCCGGTGGCACGAATGGTCGCCCGATGATGCATGCGCAAACGCAAGCAGTTTCGACACTGATCAACCGCATCCGCGGCGCATGTCCAGAGCTCGCCATCGAAACCTGCTCAAGCGGAGGCGCGCGCGCTGACTACAATATGGTCGAGCGCACCGGGCGTGTGTGGACCAGCGACAATAACGATGCCCGCGCGCGGCATTCGATCATGCGCGGCGCGGCGTATTTTCTGCCGCTGGCAGTGCTGGGCAATCATGTGGGCCCGAAGAAATGCCACATCACCGGACGGCGCTCCGATATGCATTTCCGCGCGGGCACAGCGGTGTTCGGGCACATGGGAATGGAACTCGATCTCGCCAAGGAAAGCGAGGCCGATCGCGAGGTCCTGAAACGTGCGATCGCGCTGCACACGCAGCACCGCGACCTGATCCATGGCGGTGAATATCATCGGCTCGAGACGCCTGAACATCTGGCCGGGATTGCAGTGGTTTCCAACCGTGCCACGGAAGCGCTTGTCCAGCTGGCCGTGCTGGACCAGCACCCCACGACGCATCCGCCGCGGCTCCATTTCGCCGGACTGGACCCTGGCAAACACTATCAGGTCAGCCTGCTGTGGCCCGAATTCCTGGCCAAGGGTATCGGCAGCTTTGCCGGATCGGCGCTGATGGGCTACGGATTACAGCTGCCGCAGACCTATCCTGACACCTGCCTGATCTATCATTTGAAAGCAGAGAATTGAGCGACGACGACACCTATGATTTGCTGATCATTGGCGGCGGAATCAACGGCGCAGGTATTGCGCGTGACGCCGCCGGGCGCGGGCTGAAGGTACTGCTGGTCGAAAAGGATGATCTGGGTTCGCACACCTCCAGCGCATCAACCAAGCTTGTCCATGGCGGGTTGCGCTATCTTGAGCATTTCGAGTTCCGGCTGGTGCGGGAAAGCCTGATTGAGCGGGAGCGGTTGCTTGGAATAGCCCCGCACATCATCTGGCCGCTGCGCTTCGTTCTGCCGCATGATCGGGGGCTGCGGCCCAAATGGCTGCTGCGACTTGGCCTCTACATGTATGACAATCTGGGTGGGCGAAAACTGCTGCCCCCCACCAGATCAGTCAAGCTACGCGATCATCCGCACAGGGAAATCCTTGAGGATCGGCTGACCCGGGGATGGGAATATTCGGACTGCTGGGTAGAGGATGCACGGCTGGTTGCCCTCAACTGTCAGGACGCAAATGAACGCGGGGCAGACGTTCGCACGCGGACCAAATGCATTGGGCTGAAGCGTGCGGCGGATCGCTGGACCGCAACGCTGCGCGGCAACACCGGTGAGGTACAAGTATCAGCGAAAATCGTGGTCAATGCTGCCGGCCCCTGGGTCGACAAAGTGCTCGATACCGCCCAGCCGGGCCGCAATCACACCAATCTGCGGCTGGTGAAGGGAAGTCATCTCATCTTCCCCAAGCTTTACGAAGGCAAGCACGCCTATATTTTCCAGAACCGCGACAATCGCATCGTCTTTGCGATCCCCTATGAGCGCGAATTCACCTTGGTCGGGACTACTGATGTCCTGTTCAGGGATGACCCCAACACGGTCGCGATTTCGGACGAAGAAAAGACCTATATCTGCGATGCGATCAATGAATATCTGCGCCATGATGTCACCCCCGATGACGCGGTGTGGGATTATTCCGGGGTTCGTCCGCTCTATGACGATCACAGATCCGACAACTCCACAGTGACGCGCGATTACGTGTTCGATCTGGACGAGAGTGACGGCGCGCCAATCCTGTCGATCTTTGGAGGCAAGATCACCACTTATCGCAAGCTGGCCGAGCATGCTTTGCAAAAGCTGGGGTTGGCCGAAGGTGAAAGCTGGACTGGCAGCACCCCCTTGCCAGGCGGCGATATCGATCCCGCACGTTTCGATACCTTCTTTGCCGAAAGCATGGCCAAATATCCGTGGTTTGGGCCCGGGGGCGTGCGGCGGCTTTGCCGAGCTTATGGCACCAGGATCGACGCGATCCTAGGCGGCGCGAACGGCTTGGAAGACCTGGGCGAGCATATGGGTGGTGATCTGTATGAGGCGGAATTGCGCTATCTGGCGAAGCATGAATTCGCACGCGATGCGGAAGACGTGTTGTGGCGGCGCAGCAAGCTGGGTCTGCATCTGGACAAGGCTGCGCAGGAACGCGTTGCGGCATGGTTTGTGAAAGCCGAGGTATTGGCATGAGCGGCGCGTTCGAACTTGCGCGCGGTATCGGCGGGAAGCCCGTTTACTGCCGTGAGCATATCAAGGCGGACGAGCGGATGTTACGTCTTTACGGGCATGCACCGCACAGTCTCGAGCCCTTGCCGGAGGAGTCAGAAGGCCTGCCGCTTGGCGGCGAAATTCGCCACCATCCCCTACGCGATGAGTGGAATGTCTATGCGGCGCATCGGCAGAACCGCACATTCAAACCGTCTGCAGCTGACGACCCGCTTGCCCCGACACGCGCTGGCGGACCAGCAACCGAAATTCCCTTTGCGGATTTCGAGCTGGCGATCTTCGACAACAAGTTTGCCGCCTTCCATCCGCTGGCCAGCGAAGCCGCTTCGCTCGAAGGGATCGCAACCGAACCGGCACGCGGGAAATGCGAAGTGGTGGTCTATGGGCCGGAAGCTGAAGGGAACCTCCACACCATCGGGCAAGATCGGCGGCGCGTGCTGCTCGCTGCACTGCTCGATCGCTATCACAGCCTGTTTGCAGCGGGCTGCCAATATGTGCTGCCATTTGAGAATCGCGGCGACGAGGTCGGAGTGACGCTGCATCACCCGCACGGTCAGATCTACGGATTTAAGCGAGTGCCAAAGGTACATCAGCGCGCCGTGGATGTCTTTGCGGGGGGCTATGATCTGGCGAGCGAAATCTCGGCGGCCATGCCTGAATACGGAATTGAAGAGCAATGCGGGATCGCCGCCTTCGTGCCGCGCTATGCCCGCTTCCCTTACGAAGTCTGGCTTGCTCCGCGCATCCGCCGCGAAGGACCGTGGGACTGCACAGACGAAGAGTTGGATGCGCTGGCGCATATGCTGGGCGAGGTGACACGCCGCTATGATGCGCTGTTCGAAGGGCCAGCCGCGACCATGATGGCATTTCATGCGGCGCCGTCAGGTGGTTCCTCTGCTTATCACTTCACCGTGCAGTTTTACCCGCTGCTGCGTGCGCCGGGCCGCGTGAAATTTCTCGCATCTGTCGAGCAGCATACGGGGACGTTCACGGTCGATGTCATGCCGGAAGACGCCGCAAAGGCGCTGCGCGATGTCTGAAGTCCGTGTCCGGGTACCGGGTCGCGTCAATCTGATCGGTGAGCATACCGATTACAATGGCGGAATGGTGCTTCCCGCGGCACTGTCGGTTGGGCTCGAACTGACGCTTGGAGCACGCAGCGATGATCAGGTCATCACGCGAAGTGCCGGTTACGACGAAACGCTGCGCACCCTATCAGACAGCGCGAGCGGAGAATGGTCTGATCCAGTCGTCGGCGCATTGCGGGAAGCGCGCGCGATGGGGCTCATCGCACAGGGCGCTGATGTTTCAATCAAGTCGACAATACCCGCAGGTTCGGGATTATCATCCTCCGCCGCGCTAATCGTCGCTGTGCTGAAGGCAGCGCGCGAAGCCGGCAGTGGAGTGCAGCCAGACGTTGAGATCGCTGTCGCCGCGCGCCGGGTCGAGAACGAGTTTATGGGCGTCCCGTGCGGGATCATGGATCAGATGGCGGTTGCACTTGCCACGCCGGGGACAGCGATGGCGCTAGATACCAGGACACTGAAGTACGAACTGGTCGAGCTTCCGCGCACCCATACCATCGCCGTTGTTCATTCCGGCGTGATCCGCAAGCTGACCGATGGCCGCTACGCTGAACGCAAGCAAGAATGCGATGCGGCAAAAGCCTTTTTCGGGACCGAGAAACTTTGCCTGCTCGATCCAGAGGATGTGTCACGATCATCGCTCGCTGAAATTCCGCGGAAACGCGCGCTGCACTGCGCGACAGAGCATCGCCGCGTGTTGGCTGCAGTTGAAGCTCTGAAGGCCGATAACATCGCCGCTCTGGGACAAGCGATGAACGAGAGCCATGTGTCGATGCGCGACGATTTCGAAATGTCGCTGCCCGCAATCGATGCTCTGGTAGCCGATGCTCAGGAATTCGGCGCAGTCGGAGCCAGGCTGACTGGCGGCGGGTTCGGCGGTTGCATTGTGGCTTGCGTTGAAAATGATGCGCTGGACATTTGGTTAGCCAAGCTGCTGGCTGCTCATCCGCAAGCAAAGCTGATTGATACCATTCGCGGCGGCTAGATCGCACCCAGCGCGCTCAATATTGACCGCACACCAAGGCCCGCCGCGATTACCAGCACAGCTACACCCGCTACATTTGCGACTACCTTGTTTACATATTTACCCAGAAGCCTTTCCTGATTCATGGCATACAGCAAGAACCCTGCGATCACCGGCAGCAGGATGCCATTAGCAAATTGCGCGAAGAGAATGATCGTCACAGGGCGGATGCCGGTCAATGATAGGACTGCGCCGATGATGATTACGCTTAGCGCCACCCAACGCAAAACATTGGGCTTGGCCGCTTCACTGACACCAAGAATCTCGGACATCGCATATCCCGTTGCCAACGGCGCCGTAATCGCGCTGGTCAACCCTGCGGCGAACAGCCCTAGCCCCATCAGATACTTCGCATTCGCACCGAACAAAGGCTCAAACTGCGCCGCCATGTCAGCCGCGCTGGCAACAGCAATTCCTGCAGTAAAGAGACTGGCAGATGCGGTCGCGACGACCAGCATCGCGATCAAACCGCCGATCCCGATTGTTACAACTGTATCCGCGCGTGCAACTGGCAAATCTTCCGGCCCACTGAACCGGTTTCGCACAGCACTCGCGTGGAGGAAAAGGTTGTAAGGCACCACAGTCGTGCCGATCAGCGCGACCACTGTCATCAATGCACCGTCCGGAATGCTTGGCAAAAACATTCCGCCGAACATCGCACCCAAGTCCGGTTGCACGATCAGAAATGTGGCCACGAACGCAAGCGCCATAACCATCACCAGCGCTATCAGCACGCGTTCGATATGACGGTAACTCCCAGATGCGAGCAGCACCGCAGCGAGTAGCGAGATAACACCTATCGAACCCTGGAAAGCCGCTTTACTCTCGCCTGCGATCGCCGACAAACCCAGTGCAGCTCCAGCCAGATTGCCTCCCTCATAGGCAGCATTGCCCATATAAAGCGCCGCGCCGACCAGCGCGATCAGCGGCCACCGCCAGACTGACTCATGAAACAGATCTGCCAGCGCATCGCCCAGCCCTCTTCGCGTCACCACACCAAGCCTCGCAGCCATTTCCTGCAAGACAATTGTGCCAACCGTCGCGAAAAGCAGTGCCCAAAGCAGTGCATAGCCAAAGTTAGCTCCCGCAAGGGTCGAAGTGGTAACCGTGCCCGGCCCGATAAAGGCCGCGGTGACCATTGCACCGGGACCGATATTGCGTCCTATCTCGCGCAGCTTGCCGATCATTCACTTACCTCGTGTCCACGATCCCGAGGATCCCCAAAGCCGCCCCCTGTGGGCGACTGAATCACGATACAATCGCCCGCTCTGACTTCAGCCTGTGCACATCGACCCAGATCTTCCACGCCGCCATCGCCACGCTCGATCCAGTTGCGCCCCAAGCGTCCCTCTTCTCCACCTTGCACGCCAACGGGGGCAATCTTGCGGTGCTCAGACAGAATTGAGCAATGCATGGCTTCGCGAAAGCGGATCCGGCGGGTGATCCCGTCGCCTGCATTCCACTTGCCCTTCCCGCCTGAGCCGCGATCAATGCGAAACTCTTCCAGGGTCACTGGATATCGATGCTCGAGTATTTCAGGGTCTGTCATGCGGGTGTTGGTCATATGCGTGTGAACCGCCGCAACTCCGTCGAAGCCCGGCCCCGCAGGCGCACCCGAACAAATCGTCTCGTAATATTGATAACGCGCATTGCCGAAGGTCAGATTGTTCATCGTCCCTTGGCTGGACCCTAACCGGGACAAAGCACCAAACAGCGCATCGGTAATGGCCTGACTGGTTTCCACGTTCCCTGCGACGACGGCCGCGGGAAAATCAGGGTTCAGTAACGAGCCTTCCGGGACCATGACTTTCAACGGCTTCATGCAACCGGCGTTGAGCGGGATCTCGCTGTCGACCAGACAACGGAATACATACAAAACCGCCGCCCGGGTGATCGCCGGGGGCGCGTTGAAGGCATTTGGCATTTGCGCGCTCGTGCCTGTGAAATCGATGAAAGCATCACCCGCTTCCCTGTCGGTCGAAATCTTAACTTCGATCACCGCGCCGCTATCAAGCTCAAGCCGAAATTCGCCATCATCCAGTTCACGCACAACCCTGCGCACAGCATCCTCTGCAGCGTCCTGAATATGACCCATATAGGCATGGACGATTTCACGCCCGAAGCTTCCGACAAGCTTGCGTAGCTCAGCGCCGCCGGCAGCGTTCGCCGCCACTTGAGCCATCAGATCGGCGATGTTCTGAGACGGATTTCGTGCGGGTAATTCGCATTCGGTCAACGTCCGCTCGATCCGCTCTGTCTTGAATTCGCCACGTTCAACCAGCTTCAGATTGTCGAGCAGCACACCTTCTTCGTGAATTGTTGTTGCGAAAGGCGACATGGACCCAGGGGAAACTCCGCCGATATCTTCGTGATGCGCACGGCTCGCCACGAAGAACATTATCTCGTCATCTGCTTCATCGAAGACCGGAGATATTACTGTAATATCAGGGAGGTGCGAGCCGCCGTTGTACGGGTTGTTGGAGACAAAAGCATCGCCGGGATTTATCTGAACCCCGCTTTCGATGATCACTTTGACGCTCGCGTCCATGGAGCCGAGATGAACCGGCACATGCGGCGCATTGGCGACCAGATTTCCGGATCGGTCAAAGGTTGCGCAGGAGAAATCGAGCCGTTCCTTCACGTTTACCGATTGCGAAGTGTTGCGCAGCACTATGCCCATCTGCTCGGCAATGGACATGAACTGGCTGTTGAAGATCTCCAGCATCACCGGTCCACATTGGGTGCTGTCTATGGAGCTGCCACGGTTCGTGTCGACATGCTCAAGAATCAAGTGACCAAAAGCATTGACCGCCGCACGCCAACCGCGTTCGACAATGATCGTATCGGTGTCACTGCTTATAATGGCAGGGCCGGCAAGCTCATGGCCAAAATTGAGCTGGCTTGTGTGATAGACGGAGGCTGCATGCCATACGCCGCCAGTGAAGATTTTGCGCTGAGAGACCGGGATGAGCAGTTCTGACGAGGGTTCCCGTGCCTGCTGTTCTGCATAGGCATCCCCGCCGCATTCGGACACAACCACCAGCGTATCGAGCAATAGCTCTTTGTCAGGCGCGACAAAGCCGAACTGACGATTATGTGCAGCTTCAAATTCACGGGCCATCTGGCCAGGCTCGGACACCGGCACACTGATCGCTGTCTCAGTGCCACGATATCGCAGGAGCGCGGAAACCGTATGGCTAACCGAGTTCGCTGCCACGCCTTGCAAACCGAGACTGGCGATATTCGCCGCCTCCAATTCTGTAATGGTTGCACGCAGTGCCTTGATCGTATCTCCAATAAGCGCCGTATCGATCACGCGCTGCGTCTCGCAATTCGTCTTCGCCAGACCCATTCCCAATGCCGACAGAACGCCCGCCATGGGGTGGATCAGGATCGTCCTGATGCCCAATCGTTCTGCCACCAGGCATGCATGCTGTCCTCCAGCGCCGCCGAAACAGTTAAGGACATAGTCGGACACATCGTAGCCGCGAGAAATCGATATCTTCTTGATCGCTTGCGCCATGTGTTCGACAGCAATCTCGAGGAAACCTTCGGCAACATCTTCTGCGCTGCGCCCGTCGCCAATTTTCTCCGCGATCTCTGCAAAGCCTGCACGCGAAGACTGAGTGTCAAGCGGCTGATCCTGGTTCGGCCCGAAGATCGCCGGAAACAGATCAGGTTGCAGCTTACCAAGGCAAGCATTGATGTCAGTCACCGCTAGCGGGCCACCGCGCCGATAACAGCGCGGTCCAGGATCCGCTCCCGCAGATTCCGGCCCCACTTGCATGCGCCCGTCTTCGTAGGACAGGATCGATCCACCACCTGCGGCCACCGTATGGATATGCAGCATCGGGACCCGCATCCGCACGCCAGCGACTTCGGTTTCATATACTTTCTCGAACTCGCCCGCGTAGTGAGAAACATCAGTGGAAGTGCCCCCCATGTCGAACCCGATGACTTTGTCAAAGCCGGCCAATCGCGCAGTCTCAACGCATCCCACGATACCCCCGGCAGGCCCGGAAAGTATTGCATCGCGCCCACGGAACTGCGCCGCATCGGTGAGGCCACCTGAAGACTGCATGAAGGACAATTGACCCGGGGCAGGTTCATCGCAGAAGGCTGCGGCAACCCTGTCTACATAGCGCCTCAGGATCGGCGTCAGATATGCATCGACAATCGTGGTCTCGCCGCGCGATACGATTTTTGTCAGCGGGCTCACTTGATGGCTGGCAGAAACTTGCGTGAAGCCGATGTCATGCGCGATCCGGGCTAATGCCTGCTCATGCTGCACATATTTGTAACCGTGCATCAAAACGATAGCGACGGCCCGGTAACCATCTTCATACGCGGCCCGCAAGGCCGCATATGCCTGAGCTTCATCGAGAGGCATCTCAACCGTCCCGTCCGCCAGAATGCGCTCGTCAATCTCCAATGAAGCCGAATAGACCGGCACCGGCTTCACAATATCAAGCGCAAACGTTTCGGAGCGCGCCTGATACCCAATCTCTATTACGTCACCCAGCCCGCGCGTTATCGCCAGCAGGGTGCGTTCACCCTTGCGCTCGAGCAACGCATTGGTGGCAACAGTGGTGCCCATCTTGATGGCTTCGATCTGCGCGAGTGGTATCTCGTCACCTTCGTCAACGCCCAGAAATTCTCGAATTCCGTGAAGCGCGGCGTCGGCGTAGCTTTCCTTATTCTCCGACAATAATTTGCGCGTCTGAAGCGTCCCACCGGGTGCGCGCGCAATCACATCGGTAAAGGTGCCACCCCGATCGATCCAGAATTGCCATTGTCCATCAGAACTGGACGGCTCTTCTGTCACCGATCTTCTCCCAACCTCGGTATTGGACCGGGCGTCCATTGCTCGCCTGCAAATCGAATGGCTGGTGCGATATGTTTCCCGCCTCCATCCGTTTCCACCCACAACCCACGCTCCGCTACGTGCGGTTCGTGTAGCGCTTCGCGAAAGTCGAGTACTGGCGCAAAGGCCACATCCTTGTCTGCGAACCATTCCACCCACTCATCGCGAGTTTTGGTGGCAAAGGTTTCCCGAAAGAAAGAGATCAGCTTTTCTTGTTCGCCTGCAGGGGCTTCAGCGATGGGTAAAAGGTCTTCACGATTCAAGTAGGACAACAAGTTTCGTGCGAACTTCAATTCGCGGCCACCCAGCACAACGTGTTTGCCATCTCTGGTTGGATAGACCTGATAGAAAGCTGCACCCCCAAGCGAACGCTGCTTGCCCGAGACCGGGCTGTCTCCGCCGGCAATCGCGCTTCCTGCGGTGTGCGCGCACCATGGCAGCAAACTGTCGAACATCGCGCAATCGATAAAAGCACCTTCACCGGTTCGTTCCCGACCCAATAACGCCATCAGGACTGCTGAGAGAGCCGTGAGCCCGGCCGCCATATCCGAACTGGCGACCCCTGGAACTACAGGGACGCCATCAGAACCATCGTTCACCGCCAGAAATCCTGCCATGGCCTGAACAGCCATATCGTGCGCGGGATGGTGCGATAGCGCACCCTCCTGACCGAACGCTGAAATCGAACAATAAACGATGTCGGGCCGGATTGCCTTCACGCTGGTGTAGTCAAAACCCAATCGTTTCATCACGCCAGGGCGAAAGCCCTCTACAAAGACATCCGCCTTGCCGATCAGATCGCGGAGCATCTGCTTGCCCTCATCACTTTTCAAGTCGAGCGTACGACTGCGCTTGCCGCGATTGAGATTGGCAAACCAGACCGAATGCCGGGTGTCGCCATAGTTATCGAACGGTGCCTGTTCGCGCGCAGGGTCGCCGCCCATCGGCTCGATCTTGTAAACTTCAGCCCCTTGGTCCGCCATCATGGCGGTCATCATCGGACCAGGAAGAAACTGCGTCAGATCGACAACGGTTATGCCGGATAATTTGCCCATCGACTTCGAGTGTCGGTTGCCTTTGCGGATGTCAACCGGCGGAAAGGTTTCGGCTGCGACGAAGAAAATCCGGACGCCACCGCAATTCCGCGAGTTGTCATGTGCAAAGCATGTGCGTATCACTTGCTGTAACGGTTGGAAATCTGGGCAGATTAGTGACGGACGTCTTCATCTCTTATGCGCGATCAACGCAAGATCAAGCACGTGCAGCTGCGCGCAATCTGGAAAGCTTGGGCTATTCGGTTTGGATTGATGATGCACTGCCTGCGCACCGAGCTTTTTCGAGTGTGATCGAAGAGAAGTTACGCGAGTCGAAAGCCACGCTGGTCCTGTGGTCTGCGGATGCGCGAAATTCACGCTGGGTACCTGCGGAAGCAGAATTGGCACACAATGAAGACAAGCTGATTCAAATCAGCCTTGATGGCGCCTTGCCTCCATTGCCGTTCAACCGGCTTCAATGCGAGCTGATGCAAGGGTGGGACGGAAACCCTTCGCACCCCAGTTGGGCGAAAATCGAAGCAAGTGTGAGCCAATTGGCGGGGGAAGCAGCAACGCCACAGCCTTCGAAAACGGGCTCCGTCCGACAACCGACACGGAGCGGTGAAATGCTGTTGGCCGTGCTTGCATTCGATAATATCTCCGCTGATCCGGACCTGAACTACTTCTGCGACGGAGTAGCAGAAGAAATACAACGTACGGTTGCGCGCGGAACACAGCTTAAGGTTGTTGCGCGCACGTCGAGTTTCCAGTTTCGCGGACCAGAAAAGGAAACCGGCAAAGTGGCTAGCGCACTTGGTGTCAGCCACTTGCTGGATGGGTCCGTCCGGCGCGGCGGAGATCGTGTGCGAATATCCGCCGAACTAGTTGACTGCACAAACCGTTCTTCCGTCTGGTCGGATCGCTTCGATGGGACGTTGGATGACGTGTTCGAATTGCAGGAATCGATAGCGGAATCCGTCGCCGAGGCTCTCAAAGTTGCGCTTACTCCGCCGGTGGCCGAAAAGCCTTTAGGGACCATGGACTACGAAAGGTTCTTGCGCGCGCGCGCAATCCTTTCAGGCGGTGATTACGTCTTCGATGATAGCGCCCTCAGAGCAATACCTCTCCTTGAACAGGTTACGCGAGCAAGACCGGATTTTGCGCCAGCCTGGGAACTGCTCGCCAACGCGCGCGCTTCCGAACTGCGTTCTGGCCATACCAGCCAGGCTTACGCTGAAGGCCGCAAGGCGGTTATTGACGCTGCAGAGACCGCACTATCGCTCGATCCAAAACGCAGCGGTGCCTTGGTGGCACTCGCCATGCTTGAACCATGGGGTGCCTACGCGAAGCGCAAGGCGCTGCTTGAGGAAGCCCTTACTGCCCAGCCCAACGACACCACTGCGCTTACCGAACTTGCAAACTTCTATTGGTCTGTAGGCCGGCTTCGCGACGCATTCGCGATGGCGGAAAGGGCCTACGAACTCGATCCAATGATGCCGCCGGCGGCAGTTCTGGTGGCTGCATTGCGAGCCTATATTGGCGACTATCAGGGGTCGGTTAGCCAGCACCGGCAACTCTACAAGCGATGGCCCGACAATCCGGGTATGCTGCACCACCTTCTGAACATTGCGGCGACAACGGGCGAGTGGGATGCCTATGACGAATTTATTGGCGACATTGACAAATTTGACGGCTGGCAAGCCGCGGATTTGCGCGCCACCAAGGCGTACGCCGAAGCGGTGCGGATCGAGGATGATGCCGTCCGCGATCACCGCATCGAACGATACAATGAAGTGGTCGAGAAGACCGGAACGCTGCCCCTCAATGTTATAACCGCCGGCGGCGTATTTGGCCGTGCAGAGCAAGCACTCGATATCGCAGAGAAAGCGTCATACGACTACATCTTCGAACCAGAGGGTGATCGCGCAGCCTTGCACTTTCCAGGCACAATGTTTGGACCGTGGAGCACGATCAAGAACTACCCGCGATTTGTGAAGCTCTGCGCGCGGCTGGGCCTGTGCGACTATTGGGTCAGCTCGGGCATCTGGCCTGACCGGATCGATGAATTACCTTATGACTTCAAAGCAGAAGTGCACAAGACGCTGACCGCTTAACCTTCGGGGTTCCTTCCGTCAGGGGGTGGGTACTGAGGCCCACCGCCATAGGTGAAGAGTGTTCCCAGGACATCGAAATGCGCGTTCGATGTGAAGAACACGGCGAGCTCGATTTCAAGCTTCACAGCCGGCATATCCCAATCGATGCCGTCCGGAACGACTGCAGTTCCACTGCCATCGATTCCCTTCTTCGCGTCTTCTTTCGGCGGCTTCAGATCAAACAGCGTCTCGAAGGTCTCTTTCATGCTGTCAGACCACAGGAACTGCACATCAACCCTCTCTCCGTGAAACACAGAGAGATCGGTAATATCCGAATGTGCGGCTTCCGAAGCAATTATCGCGCGATACGCCGCATCGTGCATGTTAAAGACATCGCGGTATTGCTTCAGCGTGTTGATCTTGAACGTAGGCAGATGCAGCTTTTTATCTTCTGTCGCATCAAGCCAGGCGTCGGGCAGGTACCCCTTCAGGCTATCGATGATGTCACTGATCCTGGGGCTCTTGTCCTTCATGGTGCCCAGCAAGGTCTGTTCTGATGTCTGGTCCATGCGCAAATGCATCACGCCGATCCGTTCAGAAATCGAATGCGGATCGAATTTCTTGAAGCCATCTATCGAGACATCGATATGCAGCTGATTGCGTGTATCGCCATACTCGATGTCGATCATCGCCATTTCCTTCTCGCTGCCCCAGATCTCGCGGCTTGAGAACATTACATAGCTCGAATTATCGAAGAAGAATGGCTGTATCCAGACCAGCTTCTTATCGATCAACAAATTATCAGAAGTCCGACGGTATCGAGCGGCAGGGAAAGTGAAGAACACTTCCCGGTGCTGAAGCGTATCCCAATGCTGGTGATCGTCTAATGGATCGAAGGTATCATCAAGTGGAACGCCCGGCGCAAGATCAGGACGGGCATGTTCTGACGAAAAGTTTACATGATCGACGAACTGCAAGAACCCGAAACACGGGTCGCTCCATGGTTCATAGTAGTAGGGGGCTACGTCCGGACCGGGATCGTTGAAATGCTCATCTAGATAATCCTGCATCAGCTTCTTGTTTGCTTTGATCAGGAACATCCAGGTTTTCGCGCCGTGCGAATACCAAGGCGGCAATAACTGCTGCGTGGTGAAGGATTCGACGAAATCGGTCATGGCAGCGGCCTCCTGCCAAAGAACCCCTTGAATGGCCTGAACCAGCGCGCTGTGAGATCGCCTGTGGTTGGCCTAGAATTGGTGCCCCCTTCCGGGTTTATCGGAAACTCATGTACGATGCTCATCTTGTCGTAATTGATGTCCGCGTGAAATCGAAGACCGGCTTTGACCGAGACTTTTCTCCCTGTCGCCGGTTCTGATTCGGGCATGCCCGGGAAATGCGAAAGCTGCCCGGCTTCAGGCTGACCCAAGATCGTATCTATTGCGTTCGAGAAACTGCCCATGCGATTGAACTCGATGGTCACATCCCCTTCATCATAAAGCTGTAGATCACGCACGTTTGAGTATTTGGATCGACAACTGACCAGCGCTTGATAGATCGCCTTGTCGGGCCTGCCAGCATCGCGATATTGCTTGAGGCCGATGGTCCGCATAGCGGTCGGGATTACCCCCAACGATGCATAGTCGATGAAGTTGGAAAGGCCGGTCATGTTTTCCATCCCCCAACGCACCGGGCTGTTGGCGAGCAAGGTCTCAATCGATTTCTCGGGGCTATGACTGGTTCGGAAAGTAGGCAGAATCGGCCCGGTCGACACCTTCATGAACTTGTAGTGTCCCTGCATCTCTCCCTGTCGCTCATCCTTCCAGCCGGGCATTCTCACCTGCCCTTCAAAACTGTCCGGAAAAAATCCCTGATCGATGTCGATTCCGGCGAGCAACTTGCCAAGACCAAGCATTTCGCGTCCACACACGCATGACCAGGGTTTGTTGACGACGATCCATGGTATGATCCACTCAAGTTCTGATTCCGTCACCAGCCCCTTCGCGCCGAGCCCATACCGAATGACCGGCATCGCAACGAAAACTTCGCGTTGGCGCATGATGCCTCGGTCAGAATAAGGCACCTCGTATCGCGAATGGCCGAATGCCATTCCTCCGTGAGGAAGACCTTCATTTGGCTCTTCGACTGAGAGTTCGCTCTTCTTGGCACTGATCATCACCGGATAGTTGAGGAACAAGAGGGTCGCGTAAGGCCAATATGGAACCGCACGATACTCGAACCCGCGCTCTTGTTTCGAGCCGAGGTTCAGAAATCGGTCGCAATACTCCTGCACTGCCTTGACGTTCGCCTCGAAGACAAACGCATGAACCGACACATCGGGGAAATAGTACGGCGGCGGAATGTCCTGACTCGCTGCAGACTGGACATACCAGATGTTTGTGCGTGGTTGTTTCATGCAGCACTCCTTCCATCAGGAGCTTCAATAACTCCCGCCCCTGAGGTTTCGACGAGCTGCGACCCGAAAAGATTTGCCGGAGTAACAAACCCGGCTTGCGTCTCACCTGCCAAGACGCGATTAATGACCGTCTCGGCCAGCCTCACCGACGCCCCATAACCATCTAGCGTTTCCATGCGGAGCCAGTGCGAACGGCGCCATCGGTCGACCGCCTCAACCACCATTGTGAAGCGCGCGTTCTGTCTTGTGTGCTCAGCTGGAACCTCGGGCCAAGCCTTTGCAATCAGGCCGCCAGCCGACCGCCAAGGCTTGGCACCCGTCACTCCCATGCCCAGGCCTATTCCACGATAGGTGGCCCGTTCGTGCCAGCGCATTTCATTGTAAACTTCGATATTGGGTATACCGGTCGTGAAAGGGGCTGTGACCACATCAGCCCAACTCATTGCCACCGCCTCACTCATACCTTCTCCAAAGTCGAAGGCGCGCGATAGGCTGCCGGAAGGCACCTCTACCAATTCGCCGTCGCGCTGTATGAGCGCAGTGGGGTTGACCATACCGGCCATGCTTGTGGCGCTGCCGCGCGAGACTACCTGCGCTCGGGAAATTCCAAGGTAGAGATGACGAGTTTCAGGCCATAGTTCGACCGCCCTTTTCAACAGGCAATCCGTCGCCGCAATTGTCAGACCAATGCCGGGAAGCAGCATGACGCCTTTATCACGAGCTTCATCATGGCGTGCCATAATCTCAATGAAGACAGGCCACTCACCCCCCAGATCAAGATAATGCGTGCCCGTCTTGAGACATGCATCAATCAACGCAGAGGCTGTCGCATCAAACGGCCCGGCTGCGTTCACAACGCATGTTGACCCCCTAAGCATGCGGGCATTCTCACCCGCATCGCTCAAGTCAAACGCCTTCCATTTCAAGCCCAGCGGCTGCGCAATTGCCTTCACGCGTTCTTCTGATCGCCCAGCCAGAACAAGATCGACTTCGTCTGCGATTTGTGTGGCGATTTTTCGCCCAGTATAGCCACTCGCGCCGTAAAGGATCACCTTGCCTGTCATTAGCGATCAAACACCCAGCGAACGAGACCGTGAAGGAAGTTCTTGTCTTCACTGTCAGGATACTCGCCATAGGCGATGTCGAATTCCTGGAGCGCAGCACCCGCCATTGCACCGGAGATCTTGCGAGCGAAGTCTATGGATCCCTTCTTGCGCATCAACTGCGCAAGCCAGAGCATCTCGTCCTCGCTACGCTGCTCTCGCTTCAGTCCCAGAAACGAATCGATCCGCTGCTTCTCCTTCGCGCTGGCTGCATTCAGCACATGAATGAGCATCAACGTGCGCTTGGCCTCGTACAAATCACCATTTTGTTCTTTGCCGTAACCGGGATCCTCAGACAGATTACGAAGGTCGTCTTCGATCTGAAAAGCGATCCCGAGAAAGTGCCCGAACCGGATCACACGCTGATGATCAGCTTGCCCGTAGGAACCCGTTATCACACCCAGTTGCGCAGGCCAGATCATGCCCATCCAGGCAGTCTTCTTCATCGCCATGCGGAAATAATCGGCTTCAGTAAGGTCGGTCACATTCTGGTCACGCCAGCCGAGCTCAAGCGCCTGTCCCTCTGCCGTTTGTCGCGCCATTGTACTGGTTACATCGAAGACTTTCCGGCCGACCTCAGAACCCATCGAATGCACCGCGTCGAGCAGTGGTCTGAACGCCGTAAAAAGCAGTGCATCACCGGCGTTGATTGCCAACGGCGTTCCATGCATCGCGTGAAGCGTTGGTTTGCCACGCCGCATATCGCTGCCGTCCTGCACGTCGTCATGAATCAACAGTGCATTATGCAGCAACTCGATCGCCGCAGCGCAGCGCACTACATCGTGCGTCACCTTCCCAAAGATCGCTGCATTGGCGAGGCACATCGCCGGGCGGAGCATCTTGCCGCCTCTTTGAGGATAGTCGGCAAGCAAGGGATCGAGGAACGGGACCGGAGTGTCCGTTTCAAGATAACGAGATAGCTCTTCGCGTGTCGCCGACGCATATCTGGCTATCAACCCCTCTGGAGGGGCTGCGGGATGGTCCGGTGTGATCTTCCCCCCCTGCTGCACTGCTACTTGCCTAAAGTCACGATGAGCATGCCAAGCGGAGTCTTGTCCTTGCTGGTATGGACATAGCCGACATATGTTCCGTTAGCCTGTTTGGACGGAATCCCTACTGTGGCAATGACCCCGCCGTCAGAAAGATCAGCGGAAAATTTGACGTCCGAGAGTGCCTTACCCTCTCCTTCTACAGGAGCGAGTGGAGTGGCCTTCAAGTCTTCAGCCCTGGTCGGCTTGGCTGGCCGTGCAATTGAAGTGGTCGTCGAACTTGCAGCCTTGCGGCCGGCGAATTCCACGGCAAGCCGCATTGCACCATTGCCAGTTGGCTGAGCAGTGGAAGACGGTGGCGCAGCCGATGAACCCCTTGTCGGCTGGTGCGTACGGAAGGGCGCTACTTTCGTCGTTCCGGGCTCGGGTGGCTCGGCAAAATCGGAGATCTGCCCGATCAATTGCTCGCACACATCGAAAGTCGTGCTGCTTAGCTGCCGTGCCAATTGCAACATGCGACGTGCCATTTCTTCGACGTCGCCGGGCACTTGCCGGAAGTTGTATTCTCCTTGGCGGAATTGCTCTGCCGCCTTTCGCCCCTGACCGATCGTCTCTGACAACGCATCGTAGGCACTCTTTACCAAATCCGAGACTTTGTCATCAAAATCGGTATCATCGCCCGCAGCTCCATTTCCGGCGATATCAGCGCTGGCGCCATTCTCATCCGCACCGCGTTTGCCCTTCTTAATTCGTTTCGAAGTCTTGCCGCTACGGTCGGGTGCCTTTCGGGCCAAAGCCGGTTTGGTTGTTCTTGTTGGGCTCTTCTTCTTGTTACGGGTGGTCATAAGCCATGATGTCCTCAAGCTTGGGTGATCCGCTTAATGCATGCGCCGCCAGCAGTCCCGACATGACCGCGCCTTCAACGCAGCCGGAATGGAATCCGCTATCGGTCCAGTCGCCGGCGATTGTGAGATTATCATAATCCACGTCGAGCGGCGAAATTCGAAAATGATGCGTGCCCTGTTTGTGAATCACGTAGCGATCTGACGGGTTCACATTGGCCCGCCAGTACTGGGTCGCGAAAAGAGCTTGCCCGCCTAGCTTTTGATCAAATGTACCGTCATCGGGCGCTTTGAGAATCGACCATCGGAAATCGCCAGTTTCGGTGAAAGCGCCGGGCCAGACTTCGCGCATCGGGCCCGTTAGATAATTTTCGGCTAAGCTACGAACTTCCTCTGCGCGGCGGGCTGGGTAGTCACGGTCATCGTCTGATGGAGGTTCGTCCGGATCCGGCAAAACGGCGCAAAAATAGACCGATGTTGCTGGCGGTTTACGCCAATTCTCTTCCGGTACAACATGCGCCATATCGCACCAGGTATCGAATGGTTTGGCAGATGCGCCGGTGATATAGGCTGGCCCTTCCCAACCCAGTTGATCAATATCTTCGTCCAACCACAACTGGAATGCCTGCGAAGCAACGGTCTTTACATTGGCACACATGCCCGCCCAGCGCTGGTCATTCTCGACAAGTTCTTTCGACACATAGGGAACAGCGCCAAGGCCAATCGCCAGCGCGACGAAGTCAAAGTCCTCACTGACCTTGATCGTCTTCTCAGTCGCCCGCCGCCGATCCCAATGCGATTCCAGATTCCAATTCTCTCGTGCAATCTTCCTGCCATTGGTCAGCTGATCGAGATCCGGCTGCGAGGGCCAGCATGGCTTGCCTTGAATGGTGACAAATGGGTCATACTCCCCGCCGCCCTTGATCTTGCCCTGTACATCAAAAGTCAGGCTGCCGATGTGATCCTTTCCTTTGTCCAACCCCATATTGGTCAAACGATGGAAGAATTCGAACTTAACCCCGCGCCGCTTCAAGGCGGTGTAGAGCGGTGCAAATACAACGTCGCCCATCCCGGCCCGCATGCGCCACATGAATGCGCCGCGATAGCCAAAGAAAGTTCGCATTGTCCCGCGTAGGCCTTGGCCGGCAGATATGCAGGGTTTGTCAGGATCACCGTTTTCGTAACCCATTGCGAGATCGTACAAGCCGCGCATGAAAGGGGACTGCAGCGAGCGCTCTGAAGCTCCGTTTATGCGCATCCATTCGCGACATTCATAGTCGTCGATCGAGTCTAGGCCACGTGGGTCGCTCATCACCTGATAACGGATCAGGCCAACCGTCGATGCCAAGGCAAGATCGGCAATTTCCCATAGAAAGCGGTTCGGATCATCGGCGATCCAGCGATCTTCAATCCAGCCGCGCAGCTGCTCAAGGCTGCCTTCCGCAGCTTTCAGAATGCTCTCCGCCCCTGCTGGGGAAACTGAGCGGATGAGCGATGCGAGAACTCCCAGCGCCTCTGCCAGCGCAGCGGTTCCGGCGAATGTGCCAAGCTTTGCAAGATAGGCGATGCGCGCAACGACATCACCTTCTGGAGGCCTCTCGAACCCTGCCAGCGTGGTTTCTCCATCCACCCTCGTATCATGCACAAGCGAGCGGAAGAGTTCGAAACCGCGTGCAATGTAATAGGGGAGCGAGAACACCGCGTCAGGCGGCAAGGGGTCGCCCGGCAATCCTGGACGCGGCGGCATGTGCGCCGTCCATTTCTCGAATCCTCCACCTTCCGCAGGTGAACATAGCGCTACGTCATTTTCAGGCGTCCACGCCTCGCGCCAATCGCCATAAAGATCCCCCAGCCCCGCAGCTTCCAGCTCGGCATGGCATTCGCGCATCATGCGGAAGGAATTGTCATAAAAGCCGAGCCAGATATGGAGACCGTGCTCTTCGATACGCCCACTAGGACCGCGGCCAGAAGCGCCTTTTCCTCCTAGTCGCCAGCCTTCCTGGTAGACCGTAACCTGATAGCGGCCGTTCAATTCGGGTTTGGTCAATTCCCATACCAACGCCATTGCGGCGCACCCGCCACCGATCACGGCAACCTTGATGGGATCAGCGCTCAACACACACCTGAACAGCGTTGAAAACAGGTCGAGCGGAGAGGCAATTGCCCCGTAAAATCATATCTTTCCCCAACGACCCAAGTAAACAATTCTCACATCACGGCGAGAAAGTCTACTGCCATGAAATTGCACATACGTATTACGTACTCTGGATGGACCGAAATGTGTTCCGCTGACCTGCTGACTACGATAGGCTGATACTATGCTCGATCATCGCGAACTTCAGCGGCCGCCGTCCTTGAATGACATCAATGAAACCAGCCCTATTTCACTGTTTCTCGATTTCGATGGGACCCTCGTAGAGATTGCCCCAACTCCGGACTCAATATTTGTTCCTTCCAGGCTTCCTGTTGCGCTCGAGGCACTTTCTGTACGGCTCGGAAATCGGATGGCCTTGATCAGCGGTCGATCTCTTGAAGATCTGGCTACCTATATGGGCGGCAGCTTGAAGGTCGCCCAAGCGGGGTCGCATGGTGCAGACAGGCGCATGGCTGATGGCAAGCCGTTGGGTCAACCGCCAGAAAGTTTGCCAGAAGAAGCGATCGCCGCGCTGACCGCATTTTCTGCGAAGAACGGCCTGCGCTATGAGGCCAAGACGCATGGCGGCGCTTTGCATTTCCGCGAGAACCCACAGCTGGATAAAATCGCGCTGCAATTCGGAGAGAGAGTTGCAGCCAGACACGGTTTAGCAATCAAGACAGGCAAATGTGTGGTCGAGCTGGTGCGCAAAGGCGCAGACAAAGGGTCGGCAGTTCGGGCTTTTATGGAGATTTCGCCATTCAATCAGACTGTACCGGTTTTCGTTGGTGACGATGTTACCGACGAAGACGGCTTTGCCGCTGCCAAAGATCTTGGCGGCTTTGGCATACTGGTTGGGGAGGCAAGGGAAAGTCTTGCCAGCTACATCCTTGCCTCGGTCGAAGAAGTTCATCAATGGTTAGACCTGTGACAAATTCAAAATCAGCCATTTCGGCGACTAGTGCCAATCTTGAGCTATGGCCCATCGGAAATTGTCAGGTCTCTGGCCTGATTGATCAAAGCGGGAGCCTGGTCTGGGGCTGCATCCCGCGCGTTGATGGCGACCCGGTTTTCTGCTCACTTCTCAATGGAGAACAGAATCAAGCCGGCGTTTGGCGCTTCGAACTTGATGGGCAGGTCTCCGCAACTCAGGAATATATCCGCAACACCCCCATATTGGTCACCAGGCTCGAATCCGAAGACGGAAGCGTGATCGAAGTGCTCGATTTCGCCCCGCGTTATGAAGGCAAGGGCCGAATGTATCGCCCCGTTGCATTCGGACGGATTGTGAGGCCGATCGCGGGTAATCCGCGGATCAAGGTCATCATGCGTCCGATGAAGAATTATGGCGCGGGGTTGGCAGAGACTACGAACGGCACCAACCATATCCGTTACCTAGTTGGTCCGCAAGCGCTGCGGCTTAGCACTGACGCGCCGGTTGGATACATCCTTGAGCAACGAACTTTCCGTATCGAAGAAGACACGCATTTCTTTCTTGGTCCGGATGAGCCGTTTGCAGGGAACCTGCGCGAAGAAATCCGGCGGATGGAACAATCAACGCGTAAATACTGGCAAGAATGGGTCCGCAGTCTGGCCATCCCGCTCGAATGGCAAAAAGAGGTGATCCGGTGCGCGATCACTCTCAAGCTGTGTCAGCATGAAGAGACTGGCGCGATCGTTGCCGCGCTGACCACATCGATCCCCGAAGCGGCCCATTCGGAACGCAATTGGGACTACCGCTACTGCTGGATCCGCGATTCGTACTACACGGTGCAAGCGCTCAACCGGCTGGGCGCACTCGATGTTCTTGAAAAATACCTCGGCTATCTGCGCAATATCGTCGACAGTGCAAAGGGAGGTCAGATTCAACCGCTTTATTCCGTAATGGGCGAGAGCGAACTTGATGAGACCACCGCCGCCTATCTGGCGGGCTATCGCGGCATGGGGCCCGTGCGGCGCGGCAATGCTGCTTACAAACAGGTTCAGCACGATTGTTACGGACAGATCGTGCTGCCCACGGTTCAAGGATTCATAGATGAACGATTGCTGCGTATCGCCGACGATCGTGACTACGAAAGCCTGGAAGAAGTCGGTGAAATGGCATGGGCGATGCATGACCAACCCGACGCCGGCCTTTGGGAATTCCGCACGCGACAGGAAGTGCACACCTATTCCGCTGTAATGAGCTGGGCGGCGTGCGACCGTTTGGCAAACACCGCTGAATGGCTGGAAAAATCGGATCGCGCCAGGCTTTGGCGCGAACGGGCGGACACGGTTCGGGCAAAAATTGAAACCGAAGCATGGAAGGAAAACGGAGCAGGCGGACACTACGGCGCCAGCTTTGAAAGCGACTATCTCGATGCAAGCCTCTTACAGATGGTGGAGCTGCGTTTCCTGGCGCCAGAAGATGACCGGTTCCAACAAACTTTTGCTGCCGTGGAGAAGCATTTGCGCCGCGGCGACCATATGCTGAGATATGCTGCAGAAGATGATTTTGGTGCGCCCGAAACTGCGTTTAATGTTTGCACCTTCTGGCTGATCGAGGCGCTGCATCTGGCCGGCCGCGACGAAGAAGCCCGCAATTTGTTCAAAACCATGCTAAGCCACAGAACGCAATCAGGCTTGCTCAGCGAAGACCTCGATTATGAAACCGGCGAACTTTGGGGGAATTTCCCGCAAACCTACTCGCTGGTTGGAGTGATCAACTGCGCCGGCCTGCTGTCGAAACCATGGAGTGAAGTCCGATAACCCGCCTTGTCGTTATCTCTAATCGTGTTGCTGTGCCTAAGGCACGCGGCGTGGCAGGTGCGCAGGGTGGTTTGGCAGGCGCGCTCAATTCAGCGCTGAAGGATTACGGCGGCATCTGGTTCGGTTGGTCGGGCGAGGAAAGTGAAGATCGCACCGGCAATATTAACCTGCAACGCAATGACGGTGTCACGACCGCGACCATTGATCTCTCAACCCGTGATATCGATGAATATTATAACGGCTATGCCAATTCGACGCTCTGGCCCTTATTCCATTATCGGCTCGATCTGACCGAATATGAACGTGAGACCGGCAAGGGGTATGAGCGCGTAAACGAGCGCTTTGCCGAATGCGTTACGCCGCTGATTGAAGAAGATGATTTAGTCTGGGTGCATGATTATCACTTGCTGCCACTGGGCGAACGTCTGCGGTCACGGGGTCTAAAGAACCGCATCGGATTCTTCCTGCACATACCTTGGCCGCCAGCGCGACTGTTCGTTTCGCTGCCTTATCACGAGCGGCTGGTTCGCACGATGCTCGATTATGATCTGATCGGGTTCCAGACGGAGGAATGGCTCGAGAGCTTTCTGCATTATTGCCGCAAGGAGCTGGGCGCTGATGTCGACGAGAACAGCGGCCAGATCAGCTTTGAAGGACAAACCGCTATTGCCCGGGCCTATCCCATCGGGATCGATTGGGAACACTTTCAGGCGCAAGGGGCAAAAGAGGAAGCAAAAGTTGCCGAGAAGCGGCTTCTATCCTCTACACGCGACCGGACAGCAATGATCGGAGTGGACCGTCTCGATTACTCCAAGGGTCTTCCAGAGCGGATTGATGGCATCGGCCGTTTTTTTGACCAGCATCCCGAACGCGTCCGCGATCTGGTGTTCATCCAAATCGCGCCGCCAAGTCGGGAGGATGTGGAAAGCTATCAGAAGATCCGGACCGAGCTTGAGCAGAAAACAGGGCAGATCAATGGCGCGCGCAGCGAGGTCGATCTGGTCCCCATCCGTTACGTGAACCATGGCTACAGTCATGCGGAGTTGTATGGCTTTTTCCGCGCTTCAAAAATCGGTCTGGTTACGCCACTGAGGGATGGCATGAATCTTGTCGCAAAAGAGTATGTCGCGGCGCAAGACCCCGATGACCCTGGCGTCTTGATTCTGTCACGTTTCGCAGGTGCTGCGCACCAGCTAGGTGACGCAGTGCTGGTCAATCCGCACAGCCCCGATGACCTCAGTCACGCCATCCGCGTTGCACTCGACATGCCTCTGAAAGAACGTAAGGCGCGCTATCTGGCGATGATCGACACGATCCGCGATGATAACGTGCAGGACTGGACCAAGCGATTTTGTGAAGACTTGAAGCAAACCGGCGCCTGATCTTAGCCTGAGAGATGCTTTCACAGAACGAGACAAGTTTCCGACAGCCGGACAAGCACCACTATTAGAACCCTTTGGGCGACTAAGCGTGTGAATCAAGGTGGGGGGGTGACCCTGCATTGACTCTGCAATCAATTTACCGGCTGCCGGCTCAGGTGACGTTCCAAGCATATTGTACCCGGTCGCGCCGACTTCCGCGCCACCGTCCCCACAATAACTGGCAGGCCAGCTTCGCACAGATGCGCGACGCCTGCGATATTTGCCCTCCACCTTCAGACAGGGCGCAGAATATCGCGGATCACAGGTTTGCTTTACCACTCTCAGCATTTGTGCAGGCGGATTGGCCGCCTTTTCAGGATGAACTTGCCCCGTATCTTTCAAGAAAGGAAGCATGGTCGGGAAGGGATTGCGCCTGTTGCTGTAGAGACTTTGCAAGCCGTTCGATATGCGGCGCGATGTCGCTGGCGGCGACGCGCGCAGTCAAGGAATGAACGCGTTGGGGCAATAGGTTCTGACCAATCAGAACAGCGGCCCACGAGCCGAGCTGGAACAGGTGTCCACCATCTATGGTTAGTGCTCCCTCGCGTTCCCAGAGATCCAGGTTTTCAGCCAGCGACTCCGGCACGTCCATCGCCGCGCAATAGCGCCAAAATTCAGAGTCATCGCGCTGATTAACCTTATAGTGTGCGATTATAAGGTCTCGCACCTGACACCATTCCCTAGAGCTTTGATTGTTGAATCGATCGCGTAAGGCAGGACTGATGTCCCTTGCTGGCAGGAGGTCAGCAAGTCGTTCCAGCGCAGTTTGCACCAGATGAATGCTGGTGGATTCCAGCGGCTCGAGAAAACCCGCAGCCAGCCCTAATCCGACTACATTTCCCACCCAGGCCCGTTGCCTGCGCCCTGTGGTGAATCGCAATAGACGCGGATCACCTATGAGTTCTCCGTCCAGATTGGTCAGGAGGCGCGCCTCGGCGTCATTGTCGGACGAAAACGAACTGGCGTAGACATGGCCGTTGCCCACACGGCGCTGAAGGGGGATCCGCCACTGCCAACCTACTGCATGCGCTATCGAGCGTGTGGCTGGTATGATTTGAGAGGAGTTAGGTTTGCTCTGAATAACAACAGCGCGGTCGGCAGGGAGCCAATGGCTCCAATCGTCGAAGGGCTCATCCATCGCCTCACCCAAGAGCATGCTGCGAAAACCGGAGCAATCGATGAACAGATCTGCCTTGATCCTGCGTCCATCTTCGAGATTGATTGCGTCTACATCCCCACTCTCGGGTGAGCGCTCTACACCCACAGCAACACCCTCAATTCGCGTTACACCTTGGGTTTCAGACACCTTCCTCAGGTGCGCTCCATAGGCAATGGCGTCAAAATGGTATGCATGAGGTAGCAAGTCGCTGAGTTGTCCAGGATTGCGGGGATCGAACCCAAACCGGCTTTGATCAGTTGCTGCGCGGCCCAAGAACAGGCTTTCCCATCTGGGGTAGTCGGCTGCACCCGCCTGCTGCCCGAGGCGCCACCAGTGATGCATCCTCACCAGTGCGTCCAGCTCTTGGCCGACACGGCCAAAAGCATGAAGGTACCGATCCCCTACCTTTCCCCAATTCTCGAACTGGATACCAACTTTGAAGGTACCTTGCGTGTCGCGCAGAAACGCAGCCTCATCAATCCCGCAGAACTGGTTGAACTTGCGGATCGGCGGGATCGTCGCTTCGCCTACACCCACGACGCCAATTGCATCGCTTTCAAGCAATTCGATTTCAGCAACGCGTCCCAATATGCGCGAGAGAAATGTTGCAGCCATCCAACCGGCTGAACCACCGCCGACGATCAGGATCTTGCGCAAGGGATCACTGCGAGGATCAGTCATGCGCAAATTCTCCCAAAGCAGCGCGCAAGGGGCCTAGCCAAGGTTCATAGGCCTTCCATACGCCGATGCCCTTGCGATTGAGCGGCTTGCGCACTTGCTCACTGCTCGCGGTCGCAACCGGTTCCTTGGAAAGATGGAACTCAAGCACTTGCGGCTCGAACGGGATATCCATCGCCGAGAACATGGACATGGTCTCACTCTCGGCTGAATCCACCAAAGCTTCGTAGTTCTGAAGTTGGATCCGCCCCGGAAAACGCCGCGACAATGTATCCGTCTGGCGAACATAATCTCGGTAAAAGAGGCCGATATCGGATAGATCGCTGGCGGCTGGATGACCTCTGGCGAACAGCGTCTTGAAGTTTGACCAGCAACAATCCATCGCATCGCGTCGAATGTCTATGATGCGTGCTTGGGGCAGCATGCGTAGGATCAGCGGCAAATGGCGCCAGTTCATGTGAAGCTTGTCGACAAAGAAGCCAGCGTCAGTCTTCATGCGTTCCTTTGCGCGAGCCACATACCATTGCCCCATATTGGCAAGAGACCCATCACTTAGCCCCGCGACGGTGTGTTCCAGTCTGTCTTCGCCTGCATCGTTACGAAGCCGATCGACCATATGCGGCACGATCGAAAGCTCGCCCAAAGCCTCAATGCGCGAATGCCTGCCCAACATTCGCTCGACTAAGGTTGAACCTGCCCGGGGCATTCCGAGAACGAAGATTGGAACTGGCTCTTTGGAGTCTGGTCGATGCACGGCGGGCTCGGGATTGTCGCCAAGTGCATCAAGATATCTGTCAACTTGCGATGTGATCTCTTTCGCATCATAGGGCTGCGCTAATCGGCGAAGCCTGTTTCCCGCTGTGAATTGAGCGAATGCGTACTCAAACTTGCCTCTCGCATCGTGCGCAATGCCGAGCGCGAAGTGAAGATTGCCCGCATGCTCGGGCTGATCGCCGCGCTGAGCAAGCGACTTTTCGATCTGCGCGATATCATCATCTGTAAGAACAGATGCATCAAGGTCAGCGAGGCTCCACCATGCGCGACCATGATTGGTATCTTGCGCAATCGCGCTGCGATAAGCTGCCAATGCTTCTGCACGTTTGCCGTCAAAACGCAGGCTGTCACCAAGGTTGGTAAGTGCCTCGGGCGATTTCGGATCGAGCCGGACTAATTCCTTATTGGCCTTGGTCGCGCTCGCATAGTCACCGCGCTCCGTGTGTATGCGCGAAACCAAATTGACCAGTTCGGCGTCATCGCGGCGTCTCGCAACAACCGGTTCAATTATCCGCAAGGCATCAGTCAACCTATCAACCAGCATCAGCGCATTGGCATAGAGAATTCGCGCACGCAGGAACCCCGGAGCGCGGCTGAGGACTTTCTCCAGCATGGGCAGCACCTTAAATGCCACACCAAGAGCGATTCCAGCTTCTGCCGACAGCGTTAGTGCGGCCAGGTCTTCAGGCTCACGCTGCAAATGCTCAGCCAGAACTCGACTAGCTTCGCCAAATTCCTTCGCATTCATCTGTCTTGCAGCTTCGGTCAGTGCCTGCACAGCAGAGCTGTGATGAATGGCCGAAATCTCCGCTTGATGCGCTTCAGCAGCCTCACCCAACTGGCGGTGCACCGCTGCTGCAGCGCGCAAAAGCTTGGGGTCGTGTGGCGAAAGCCTCAACTGCCCTTGCAACTCGGTCAGAACGGTGCGTGGATCGGTTTCCTTAATTCCGGATGTTGAATTACCGTTCTTCACGATCTTCGGCTCATCCATAACCCAGTATCGCGCGCAAACCGGGGCTTGCGAAGTCAACGATGGCTCGCTGCTGCTCTGTCAGTTCCTCTGGAAGAGAGGTAAGGTTGCCCGATAGGTTCTGTTTCGCGGTACCGCTATTAGCCGGGTCAGCACCAATCTTCACTCGATCACGCCAGTCGTTTGGCATGTTGATGCCGCAAGCCTCAAGCAGGTCGCGAAAATACACCTCAGACGCAGGCGCATCAAGATCACGCAGGGCCGCTACCAGCTCCTCATATCGCACGAGATGAACACCGGTGCCGAGCCAGGCTACTGCGTTGTGGGAGTAGGTTTCCTTAAGCGCTGGCAGCGCTCGCGGGATGCCAAAGATGACCATGCTGATGAGGTCATCAGCGCTAATCGGCGCTGACTTCAACATCTCCAATTCGCCAGTAAATTCATCCGACAGCATGAAACGTGCTTTGGATAGCACCCAGCTGTAAGGATCGCGTACCAATAGCACTTTCCTAGCCACACTGGTCGCAATCGCGGATACATCTGAATGAAACAGGTGCCCCCAGCTCAGTTTGGCTGGCGGGCCGTCAAATGCGGCCAGATGATCGCGCAGGTTTCCATACTGAATAAAATCCCGATCATAATGCTGCTCGACCGGCACAAACATTCGGACGATATTGCGCAGCAAATGACTGCCTGATTTCGGCACCGAATTCAGGAACAGATGCTTTTCCAGTGGTACCTGCTCGAATTCAGCATTGCGCGCGTTCAGATCGTCAGGTTTGAGGTGAATCTCAGGCATGATCGGATTCAATGTAACGGGTCAATGAGGCCAAGCCCAATAAAAAAGGGGTGACAGACAATGCCCGCCACCCCTCTACTATCGTCTACGCGTTCGACTTAGAACTTCGCACGAGCTTGCAGGAATGCGCGACGACCAAGGAAGTCATACTGCGATGCCTGTGGCACGTTTGCGAACGGTGTAACGAGACCTGAGACCTGAGGTGGCTCGGTATCGAACAGGTTCGCAATGCCCAGTGTGACCTCAAAGCGATCATCCTGGAAGCTCTGGGTGATTGAGGCATTGTGATACCAGACTGCATTCGTGCGCGGCACAACACAGTAAGGCTCGCCATAGACCACCTCGAAAGAGGGCGTCGGGTTACACAAACTACCGAAGTCTTCGATGTAGTCTGCCTCGCTCGATGAAGCACCGATAACAGTGACACCATATAGCAAAGTTGTGTTACCTTTTTCCCAGGTCGCTATCATGTTGCCGGTGAACTTCGGATCACCAACGTCACCGTTAAGCTTCTCGTCCTCCGTCAGGTTTGCAGCATCGGACCCGAACGTGATGATCTGGTCCTTGGTTTGCAGAGTGGCCTGACCGAGCAGAGACAATTCGCCCATGTCACCCAGATCGTGCCGAACACGCAGAGTGAAATCGAAACCCTTGTTGCTCTGTTCATCAATATTGATGAACTGACGGTTCACGAAGCGGATATTATTGATATCGCCGTCCTGACCACGCTCGAAGAATGAGCAGAACGGGCTGTTCGGGAAGTCAGCGGCGTCATAGCAGCCCGAAACGATCTGATACGGATCAAGCTGCGAGATCTCGCCCTCGACGTTGATGTCAAAGTAGTCGATCGTCAGAGCAATATCTGTATCGGGCAGGAAATCGAACGATGGCGTAAGGATCATGCTGGCCGTGAAAGCAGTGGACGTTTCCGGCTCAAGCACGCCGAGCCCGCCAGATGTAAACACAGTCACCTGAATTCCTGCGCCTGTGTGATCGGCAGGGATACCACCGGCCGGACCGTTCAGGAATGTCTGATCGGCCTGGCAGTTCGTTGCCATGGTTTGCGTGATCGTTCCATCATCAAGCTGTTCCTGCCAACGGACACAGGGGTCAACGTTACGCTGGCGCGCTCCGCTGGCCTGGCTGCCAAGGAATTGCTCGAACAATGCCGGAGCTCGATAGGATGTACCGTAAGTTGAACGCAGCCGGAGCCAGTCTGACACCTGCCAATTACCGGTCAACTTGTAAGTCCAGTTTCCGTTGCTTGAGTCGCTGCGACCATCAGGTGCGGTTGCGCTCACATTAGTGACACGCGCAGCAGCAGATACCTCCAGGTTCTGAACCAGAGGTTGATCGACCATCAAAGGAATGCGGACTTCGGCAAAAGCTTCCTTCGTGGTTGTCCGCCCGCGAGTTGGCGTCGACGAGAAGTTGTTTGCAAAGCCGTTGTCGACATAATCATCCGGATTGTTCGGATCGCCACCCGGCACCAAGGCATATGTGATGTCGCCTGGCGTATCGTTGATTTCATCGCGGCGGATCACACCACCGACTGCGAAACCAAGCGGACCTGCGGGTAACTCAAACAATTCACCCGAAACAGAAGCTTCAGCGAACATCTGCTCGTATACTGTCTTGCCGGTTTCAGTATCAACCAGATAGTCGACTTCCTCCGGTGTCAGATCACCAGCCATGACGCGCGGATCAACCCAGTTGATCTGCAAGCAAGGCTTCTCCTCAATGGCGGTGAACAAGCCGGAGCAGCCATAACCGTAAGCACGGTCAGTTTGCTGCGTGATACTGTCCTGCAGGATCTGCTGCAGCGTATATTTGCCTTCTGAACGGCTGTACTGGCCATGGATATCGTACGATAAAGTGTCGCTCAGGTCTCCACGCGCGCCGAGGACGCCGCGGTAATAGTCAACGTCGATCCAGTTGTCGTACTGATCAAGGATGCCTGTCGGGCTGATGAAGGCCCCCAAACCACCGAAAGAGGTCCAGCCCGGGAACGGGTCGTCCGGATCACCCGGAGCATAAAGATCCGTGTAGCCGAAATTATAGAACTGCGAATATGTATCGACGTAGGTTTCGCGGCGATTGAAGAGACCTTCCGCATAAATCTCTACGCCTTCGGTCAGTTCGAAAGAGGCATCGAGATAGGCTGTGAAACGCTCGGTCTCAGGAATAACTGTGCTCGCCTGCTCAAACGGGTGATAGGCATTGCGCAGGATATAGGCGTTGGGGTCTTCGTAACTAACCACATACCAATCGGGCGGTGTTATTACGTTGAACGGGTTAACTGCCGGGCCCGGAGGCGGGATGTATGCGCCCAAGTTGTCATTGCCGTAGCTATATTGCAGTAGTGACACGATAGTCGGGTTGAAGAAGTTCGGATCCTGATCCTGCAAGTTGTCAGAGAAATAGGTCCAGACGTGACCCCAAAGCGTACCATCCGGGCAACCAATTTCACCAGTGCGCGGATCAATCAGGTCGAGTCGACGCTCACCATCTTCGCTAAACACGTAATCTTGCGGACACCCTAGGAAGTCGCGATCCTGACGCTGCAACTCGCGTTGTTTGTAATAGTCGCCTGCCAACAGAATGTGGCCTCGATCAAATTCCTTGCCCCAAGCAAGGCTGACGCTGGTTTCCTCGCCACCCTCTTCAAAAGTCTGGGAGCGGAAGAAGTCAAACTCCAACCCATCGGTCTGCTTTTTGGTACGGATATTTACCACACCGGCAACTGCGTCTGAGCCGTAAATCGACGATGCGCCGTCTTTCAGCACATCGACCTGTTCAATGATGATTCCCGGCAAAACGTTGAGATCAAAGGCAGAGACCGCGCCACGTGTGCCTGCAGGGCCTGCACGACGATCATTCAGCAGAACAAGCGTACGCTCGGCACCCAAGCCACGCAACGATACCGTCTGAGCACCAGGTCCGCCGTTGGAAATGGTGTTTGCCGAAATCGCCGACGTAATTTGTGTCGAACCATTCGCAATCGGTGATTGCTGAATGATTTCAGCCGCAGTGTTCAAACCCTGCTTACGCTGCAATTCCGGATCGATGATGGTTAGCGGAGAAGCGCTCGTCGTTTCATTGCGGCGAATGCGAGAACCGGTGACAACAATCTGGCCCTCGCTTTGAGTCTGGGCATTGGTGTCATCGATTACGACAACTTCATCCTGACCTTCGGCTGCACTGTCTTGTGCCAATGCTGGGCTTGCAAGTGTTATAGCCAATGCTGATACGCCAGCACTGGTTAGCCATCGTACGGCTTTCGGATCCGAGAATCCGGAACTTCTTTTCATGAGTTTTCCCCTGTCGGGCTGAGCTACTTCAGCATCCTATCAAATGTTGAATTGACAAGGTGTACACCTCGCCAACGTCAGCCCCGGACCTTTAGATAAACATCGTAAAGTCATGGCTATCAAGTATCTGTGACGGCCAAGTTGACTTATTTGGATCAGCTGTGTCTCGTCAGCAACACACTGGCTGCAGTGCGGTCAAACTGCAGAGCTGAAGCGAAATTGGCCTGCCTGTCGGTACTGGTCGAAAATCGCTGCGATGGTCCGTGAGTAGGGTCGGCCATCGTCGGTGATAGTCAGATCAAGTCCCTCAATCGTAACGAGTTCTCGCTCAACAAACGGCTGGAGCAGCGAACCACGCGAGGCCAGCTGGCAGGGTGAGAGCCGTGCACGTCCATTGCAAAGCAGGCCTTCGATAACTTTGCCCACCATCAGATCCCGTGCTCTTCGCTCAATACCATGAGAACCGGTAAGGAGCCCTTGGGAAGCGAGCATCCGATAACGTCCGCTGTTCTTTTCATTCTGGATTAACAGGTCCGGGAACACGCTGATCGCTGAAGCCCCCAGACCAATGAGCGTCGAAGATCTATCATCTGTGAACCCCTGGAAATTGCGTTTTAGCGTCCCTTCGCGCGCAGCATGCGCCATCGGATCGTTCGGCAAAGCAAAGTGATCGAAGCCAATCGCGTCATAGCCATGCGTGGTCAGGAACTCATAACCATGGCGCGCCATGTCAAATCGCTTTCGGGCATCGGGCAAAGCATCTGCATCAATCGCTGTCTGACGCTTCACGATATGCGGCACATGCGCATAGCCAAACAGCGCGATCCGGTCTGCCCCGAACAGACGCGTGTTTTCCAAGCTCTCTTCCAGATCGGACATTGTCTGCTGCGGCAGTCCGTACATCAGATCAAAATTAAGCGAGGTTACACCTGCATTGCGCAGCCAATCCGTGCTGCGCCAGATCATCGTGTCGCTTTGCTCGCGACCGATGGCCTTTTGACAATGTGGTGCAAATGTCTGCACTCCCATGCTGGCTCTGGTGACGCCGGCAGCGCCGATGGCCCGTGCCCAGTCGGCGGTCATTGTCCGCGGATCAATCTCGATCGACCATTCAGCATCATCGATCGGAAATTTTTCATGCAAGGCATCAACCAGATCTAGAAACTCGCTGGGGTAGATTGCATTGGGGCTGCCCCCGCCAAATACGATCCGCCGAACTTTCGCATAACCTGGAAGAATGCGGCTCATTGTGACGATTTCAGCGTGCAGCGCCGTAAGATAGCTTCCCACACGCTGTCGCCTGCCAGCTGCCGCAGTGTTGCAACCGCAATAGAAACAGATTTTCTCACAAAAGGGAATGTGGACATACAACGAAACATCCCCCGAAGTTCGCTCCAAAGCATCCCGCATCGCCGCCGAGGGAAGGTCGTCGAAGTCGGCGGCCGTTGGATAGCTCGTGTACCTAGGTACTGGCTGCTCGAGTAGCTCTGGGTAGTACGTCCACATACAAACGCTTAAAGCGCAGGGCGCGCGTAGCGTCCTTGAGCCAGATCAAACCGTCCTTTTCGATTTTGGCCGGCACGTGCCAGCGTGGCATGCCTTCAGGTCGCAAGGCTCATCCGGGGCCTTGTCTTCGCCGTCGCCAAGCGGGATGGAAATGGTGCCACCATTACACAGCGCCGCGATCAGAACATCTGCCTCCGCATTTGCTGGCGGCGCAGGGATTGAAGCGAGCACAAAGGCAAAAGCAGCTAGGCGCGGGATCATTTTGGCTCATCCTCGTCATCGATCAGAATGCGTTGTGCAGCCCCATCAAGATCTTCGAATTGTCCGTCCTTCATGGCCCAAAAGAACATCGCCAAGCCAAATGCGCCCATTCCCAACGCAACCGGGATAAGGAACATCAATCCGTTCATTTGATCGCTCCTGCCAACCTGAGTGAATTGCCGACCACGATGAGCGAACTGATCGACATCGCGATTGCCGCGATAAGCGGCGTAACCATGCCGAAAAAGGCAAGCGGAACTGCAAGGATATTGTATCCAATCGCGAGCACGAAGTTCTGCCGAACTACCCGCATGGTTGCGCGCGCGACCCGCACTGCCTTTGCAACCGGCATCAATCTCTCGCCAATGAATACCGCGTCCGCGGCCTGCTGGCTGGCGTCACTGGCGCTGCCCGGCGCAATCGCGGCATGCGCCGCAGCAAGAGCTGGACCGTCATTCAGCCCATCTCCCACCATTAGCGGAAGCTGGCCCGCAGCCTTCATCGCGTTGAGCAATTCGAGTTTGTCTGCCGGCGACAAGCCGCCCTTTCCGGCAAGGCCAAAGCGACTGGCCACAGCATCAACCGCCTCGACTCGGTCGCCTGAGAGCAGCGCGGATTCAAGGCCAAGCTCGTCAAGCGATTTCAAGGTCTCGGCTATATCTTCCCGTAGTGGGTCAGCAAAATGGATCACACACGCCTTGTCGCCGATCCGCAGCTCGCTGGTTGGGTGGTCCGATGTTTCGGATGGACGTGCAAGCGCAACCTCCGTTCCATCAAGACTGGCAAACACACCTTCACCGGGGCGCTCAGTAACGTCAGAGATCGCCGCAGGTGCAGCTCCCTCTAACAACAGTGTCTTCGAAAGGCCCTTGCTGAGCGGATGTCGGCTGTTCTGGGCAAGGGCCAAGCCCACCGCTTTCGCCTCTTCGCTCAGCTGACTCACATCAGGGCGAGGCTCACCCAGCGTCAGCGTGCCGGTCTTGTCGAAACATACGCTGTCGACTTCAGCCAAGCGTTCAAGCGCTGTGCCATCCTTGACCAGAAGCCCCTCTTTTAGCAGCCGGTTGCTCGCGACCACTTGCGCAGCAGGCACGGCCAACCCCAGCGCGCATGGACAAGTGATGATCAGGACCGCAATCGCGATGATCAGCGATTGATGCCAACCTGCGCCCGCGATCATCCACCCGGTAAAGGCAAGTGCGGCCAGCGTGTGTACCGCAGGGGCATAATAGCGCGAAGCCTTGTCAGCAATGCGGACATAGCGGCTGCGCGATTGCCCGGCCTCATCCATGAGCCGCGCAATTTCTGCGACCTTGGTATTGCTGGCAACCGCAGTGGCGCGCACGCGAAGGGGTGACATGACATTGATCGTGCCGGCATGAATTTCACTGCCCGGTTTGGCCGGTTCAAGCCGGCTCTCACCGGTCAGCATCGAGTTGTCGATCGCGCTGGAGCCTTCGATAACCTCGCCGTCAGCTGCCAGCGCTTCGCCAGCTGCGACAAGCATCACCATGCCTGGTTCGATTTCGTTTGCGGGCACGCGACTGACGCTGCCATCTTCACCGACCACAGCAGCGCTCTTCCCCATTTTGCCGAGCAGCGCATCAATCCCGGCGCGGGTCTTGCCGCGCATCATCGCATCGAGCGCGCGTCCGCACAGCAGGAAGAACAGCAGCATGACCACGCTTTCGAAATAGGCGTGTTCTCCGCCGGTCGCGGTTTCATAGAAGCTCATTGCGCTGGCGAGCAGAACCCCAAGGGAGATCGGAACGTCCATGTTGGTCCGCCAGTGCTTCAGCGCCATCCAGGCAGAAGCAAAGAATGGACGTCCGGCATAGGCAATGACTGGAACTGCGATGATCGCTGAAAGCCAATGGAACAGCTGTTTGGTTATGTCGCTCGCCCCGGACCAGATGCTGACCGAAAGCAGCATGATGTTCATCATTCCAAAGCCGGAGACAGCCAGCGCGCGGAGCAAGAGTTTGCGATCCGCGTCATTGGTGCCAAGCGGGTTGTCTTCGATACGCTGCGCCTCGAACCCCAGATCCTCGATGGCATGGATCAGAGCGTCTTCGTCAACGGCGGGAGCGTGACGCAAGGCGACGCGTTTGGCAGAGAAATTCACGCGCGCTTCCGCAACGCCTTCGACCTTGGGCAACTCACGCTCAAGTTTGGCGATGCAGCCTGCGCAGCGCATGCCAGGAACGGAAAAACGGCTGTCGACAAGCTCTACGGCATCATCAACGGTCAAGGGGCGGTGGGCGCTCACCGGATCTGCTGCTCCTGTCGCCAGCTTTGCCCGGCGGACGTTATTTCCAGCCTCACGATCCAGCGTCCCTCCGCAATTGGTTCGACGGAACGGAACCTGCCGTCAGTCTGACGAACCAATTCAAGCTCGCTGGCCTCGAGTTCGCCCAGTGGGCGGCGGATCATGGCGGATGCCATGGCAAGCTCTGGCACACCAAGTGTCTCAACTACCAAATGTCCGTCATCCGCACGCTGGGGCTGTGCTTCCCAACCCAGCTCGCGTTGGCGCTCAGCCTCGTCGAGCCAGCCGTTGAACTTCTGGCTCGCAACATAGGTGTTCTTGACGATCACGCCGCCAAAACCGCTTGTCGCAAGGCTGGCCATGTAAAAATTGACTGCGATGACGATACCAAATCCGCCGATCATGGCCATCAGCATATGGCGCCCGGTGAATTGGCCCTTTGTTGGTTTGGTCTGCATCATCTGCCTCCCGGAGCATTGAAGAGTGTTTCTGCCGAGTCCTGCTCGGCCTGTTCATCCTTTGAAGTCAGGACAAAGCTGAAGTTTTGCTCGCTTACGCCAGCGGGCGCAGCGACATAAGCCCGCACAGTGCGGGTCAGATCTGGTGCAACATCTAGCACATGGCTGCGAGCAGCGGCGCTCTGCGGGATGGTGTCCGTCCAAAGAACCGCGCCTGGTAACCCCTCCAGCTTGATCTCCATCTGGCGCGGTCGGCTTTCCATATTACGCAGCTTGAGCGTGTAGGCATTGCGCACTGACCCGTCGCTCAGCAGCATGAAAGGCGGATTGCGATCGGGCGATACAGTCAGGTCCGTATGGCTGCGCACACCAAGCGCGAATAGCAAAGCCAATCCGATTGCGCTCCAAACGCCAAGGTAAATGAATGTACGGGGGCGGACCAACGCTTTCCATGCTGCACGCGGCTCCGCACCAGCAGCCTCTCGTTCGCAGTCCTCAAGCGTTGCATAGTCGATTAGTCCGCGGGGGCGACCGATCTCGGCCATGACCTGGTCGCACGCATCGATGCATAGCGCGCAGGTGATGCAGCCGATCTGTTGACCTTCGCGGATGTCGATACCCGTCGGGCACACCGCGACACATTTCATGCAATCGATGCAGTCGCCATACTCATCCGGGTTCTTCTGCGCCTTCTTCAAGCTGCCGCGCTTTTCGCCGCGCCAGTCCTTGTAGGTGACGATGAGCGATTTCTCATCCAGCATCGCGGCCTGAATGCGCGGCCAAGGGCACATGTAGATGCAAACCTGCTCGCGCATGAAGCCGCCCAAGGTGAACGTGGTCGCGGTGAGAATGGCAACTGTGGCATAGGCAACCGGAGCGGCCTCCAGCGAAAAGAAGTCGCGGAAGAGCGTCGGCGCATCGGCAAAATAGAGAATCCAAGCTCCACCTGTTGCAAATGCAATCAGCAGATAGACGCTCCATTTGGAGAGCCGCCGTGCGATCTTCTTTAGTCCCCATGGTGCCTTGTCCAGCCGGAGACGGGCATTGCGATCACCGTCAAAGAACCGGTCAACGTGCTGGAAGACGTCAGTCCACACTGTTTGCGGGCAGGCATAGCCACACCAGGCGCGACCGACCGCGCTGGTCACCAGGAACAGCCCAATCCCGGCCATAATCAAAAGACCAGCGACGAAATAGAATTCGTGCGGCCAGATCTCGATGCCAAACATGTAAAAACGGCGATTGGCCAGATCGACCAGCACAGCCTGGTCAGGGGCAAATGGCCCTCTATCCCAGCGTAACCACGGCGTGCCCCAATAGATCGTCAAAGTGACGATCATCACCAACCATTTGAAGCGGCGGAATGGCCCATCGATACGTTGATTGTGGACGACCTTGTGCTTCTCATACAGCTCCATAGGCGCCGAAGCGCCTTGAGTTGCTGGACGAGCAGAAGCGCCGGGCACCGCCTTTTCCCAGCGGCTCGGCGCTTCTTTCGCGTCTCTTGGCTGGTCAGGGTTGCTCATCGCCCTCTACCGCGACTTCGGCTTCTTCAGCCACCGGTGAAGATTCACCTCCGCCCAGCGAGTGGACATAGGCGGCCAACATCTTAACTGTTACCGGATCAAGGCGATCCTTCCAACCAGGCATGACGCCGTGGCTGGGGTTCAAAATCTGAGCGCGAATGTCACTCTCCTCACCACCATAGAGCCAGATCGCATCGTTGAGCGCGGGTGCGCCCTGGAAACGATCGCCACCGCCAGCAGGTCCGTGGCAGGCAAGGCAGTTGTTTGCATAAAGCTCGGCTCCACGCGGACTTGTCTCGCCCGCGCCGGTGAACGAAAGGACATGGCCGGCCAGTGCATTGATTTCGGCATCGCGGAACAGGCCGTCAAAGCCCGGCATCAAGCTGAAGCGGCTCTGGCGTGAACCCTCCCAACGCACACCGTGCTGGATAGTGAATTCGATCGCTTCAAGATCGCCGCCCCACAACCAATCATCGTCGTTGAGATTGGGGTAGCCTTCAGAACCCGCCGCGCCAGATCCATGGCACTGAACGCAGTTGACCTTGAACGCGGCCGCGCCGCCGGCAACGGCTTGTTGGAACAGACCCTCATTCTCAGTCAGGCTGGCGGTTGGTACAGCAGCGATTTGTGCACGAACTTCCTCGCGGGCCACCTCGGCTTGAGCGATTTCTTCCGCCAACTGGCCGCGGCTCGTCCAGCCCATCATACCTTCAGTCGCCTGGCTCAGCATGGGCCACGCCGGGTATGCGACGGTGTAAGCCAGTCCCCAGGCAACAGTTGCATAGAAGGTCCACAGCCACCAGCGCGGCAGCGGCGTGTTCAGCTCTTCGATGCCGTCCCATTCATGGCCGACAAATTCAGTGCCGGTGGGTTCATCGATACGTTTTTCAATGTTCGGATCATTCGCCATCGTCATGGTCCTCAAGGATGGAGTTGGCGGCTTGGTGATTGCGGTCTTTCGCGCCGGGACGGAACGGCCAAGCACACAGACCAACGAAGAGAAGCATGGTCACCAGCAGGCCGTAACTATCAGCAAAGTGACGCAAGGTTTCATAAGTGCTCATCGGCCGGTCTCCTCCGCCAGTTCCTGCTGCGCGGCGGCGCTATTTACGTCGACCAGCGTGCCCAGCATTTGCAGGTACGCAATCAGCGCATCCATCTCTGAAACCATGTCAGGGTTTCCGTCAAAGTCGCGGACATGCGCCTTGGGATAGCGCTCAGTCAGGTCGCCCGGATTGGCATCCGGATCAGCCTGCCCCATCAGATCGGCTTCAGCCATTTCGATGTCGGCATCGCTGTAGGGCACGCCTACGCGGCTGAGCGCGACCAGCATGCCTTCCGCGTCCGGCACCTTAAGCGGTGTATCCTTCAAGAAGCCGTATTGCGGCATGATGCTCTCGGGAACGACACTCTGCGGATTCTCGAAGTGCTGAACATGCCATTCATCGGAATAGCGATTGCCGACACGGGCGAGATCAGGCCCGGTGCGCTTTGACCCCCATTGGAAAGGGTGATCGAACATGCTTTCCGCTGCCAGGCTGTAGGCGCCGTAACGCTCGACTTCGTCACGGAATGGACGGATCATCTGGCTGTGACAGACATAGCAGCCTTCGCGAATATAGATGTCGCGCCCCGCCTGCTCCAGCGGGCTGTAAGGGCGTACCCCTTCGACCTGCTCAATAGTGTTGTCGAGGTAGAACAACGGTGTGATCTGGACCAGGCCGCCAATCGCGACTGTTACCAGAGTTGCCACCGCCATCAGTGTGACATTGCGCTCTAGCCGGGCATGGCCTTTAGGCGCGTCGTTCGTTTTATCAGTCATCGGATACGCTCCTATTCGGCTGGAACTGCAGTGATGGGACGATCAGCTTGCGGATCGTAATTGGCGTCGCTCATCGGGGCTTCGCTGCGAAGCTTGCCGGCGATGGTCATCCAGACGTTGTAGACCAGCACCACTGCGCCGCTGAGGTAGAAGAGCCCACCGAGGACACGCAGCGAGTACATCGGCTTCAGCGCGGCAACGGTGTCGGCAAAGCTGTTCACCAGATAACCGTCTGCGCCATATTCGCGCCACATCAGGCCCTGGGTGATCCCGGCCACCCACATGCTGGCGGTGTAGAAAACGATGCCCAGCGTCGCGAGCCAGAAGTGCCAGTTGATCATCCGCATTGAATACATCCGCTCACGGCTCCACAGGCGTGGGACCAGGAAGTAGATGCAGGCGAAGGTGATCATGCCGTTCCAGCCCAAAGCGCCGGAATGCACGTGGCCAATCGTCCAGTCGGTATAGTGCGACAGGCTGTTGACCGCCTTGATACTCATCATCGGGCCTTCGAATGTGCTCATGCCGTAGAAAGCAAGGCTCAGCACGAACATGCGGATGATCGGATCAGTCCGGATCTTGTCCCATGCGCCGTTCAACGTCATCAGACCGTTGATCATGCCGCCCCAGCTGGGCATCCACAGCATGATCGAGAACACCATGCCCAGTGTCTGCGCCCAGTCAGGCAGCGCCGTATAATGCAAGTGGTGCGGACCTGCCCAAATATAGAGGAAGATCAGCGACCAGAAGTGGATGATCGACAGGCGATAGGAATAGACCGGCCGCTCTGCCTGCTTCGGCACGAAGTAATACATCATCGCCAGAAAACCTGCGGTGAGAAAGAAGCCCACCGCGTTGTGGCCGTACCACCACTGCGTCAGTGCATCCTGCACCCCGCCGAACAGGCTATAGCTGCGTGATCCCAGCAGGCTGACCGGCATCGACAGATTGTTGACGATGTGCAGCATCGCAACTGTGATGATGAAGGCGAGGAAGAACCAGTTCGCCACATAGATATGCGGTTCTTTCCGCTTCACGATCGTTCCAACGAAGACGAGGAAGTAACAGACCCAGACAATGGTCAGCCACAGATCGACGTACCATTCCGGCTCGGCATATTCTTTCGACTGCGTGACCCCCAGCAGATAGCCAGTTGCCGCCAGCACGATGAACAGCTGGTACCCCCAGAACACGAAACGCGCCATCGAGGGGAAAGCAAGCGTCGTGCGGCAGGTGCGCTGGACCACGTAAAAACTTGTCGCGAGCAAGGCATTGCCGCCAAAGGCAAAAATCACTGCGGAGGTGTGCAACGGGCGTAGTCGGCCGAAATTGAGGTAGGGCTCAAAGTTCAGCTGAGGAAAGACCATCTGCGTTGCGATGATCACGCCGACCAAAAAGCCCGCCATGCCCCAGAAGATCGTTGCGATCACACCCCAGCGAACCGGGTCATCGTCATAGCGTGACGGCCCCGGCGGCATCTTGAAGATGCTCTGTGCTTTAGCCAGCGGGTCGTACCGGGCGACCGTGACGCAGACCAAGCCAAATGCGATGATCCCGACTAGTGCTGCATGCACAGCAAAACCGGGATCCTTTGCTCCAAGAAAAGCCCCTAGCGCTGCCAACAGCACTAAGAGCCAAAGCCCAACCCTACCAAGAACCGATTCCATGTTTGAATTCCTCCTGTCTAGTCGTCAGCTAGGCGAGCTGCTCGACGCCGACATTGATCGAGATCAAATTTTGCGGACTGACCGAAAAGTTTGTTTTTTGCTGGAAATAACCCGCATACTCAGACAACGAGTCCAACTTCAAAAGCGTGACCTTGGACCGACCGCTTGTTTCAATCAGGCCGAGTTCGCGAAGGACTCCGAATTGTCGGCTAACTGTTTCGATCGTCAAACCAAGCGACTCCCCGATCTCTCGCCGAGACATCGGCAAATCGAGTTCGCTACGGTTGCCTTCGGTCCTGCCGATCCGCTCCGCCATCGCGAGAAAAAAACCGGACAACCTCTCTAGCGCGGTGCCTTTGCCCAAGGCGACAGCACGGTCGCGGCAGCGGTGAAGCGCAGCCGGTAGCCGGTCAAGAAGGGAGCGAGAAACCCGCGCATCCCCTACGGCATGGTCAAAAAACTCGCGCGCGGGGAATACGAGCAACTCCGAATCCGAGATAGACGTGAGCGAGCTCGCGAAGTGTCGCTCAGCGGGAACCGAAACAATGTCTCCAACAAAGTGAAAAGCGACAATTTGCTCACGATCATTTGAAGCGTGCAGCACCAGCTTGGTTGCGCCGCGGCCAATAAAAACAATTTGATCGGCGTCTTTTTCAAGATCGGCGGAGTCGCCCTTGGGCAATTCCATCCGGGTGGCGAGGCTTTCCAATCGCGCACCTATGGGTGAGCCGGGCTCGATGCCAAAGGTCGAGCGGGCAAATGAGTCAAAGGACGCACGGTTGGTCATGGGCGCCATCTGGATCAATTTTGAATGCTCGGCTTTGATCCATGTCAATGAAGATGCCGATTTCACACGGCAAGTTTCAGCCGTTGTCGCAACAATCCTGGACTGCGTTGGGCGGTCACTGTGGCACATGGGATTTGAATGATGAAAGCGCTTTTTGCAGTAAGCATGGCAGCTTTGGCTGCATTGGCGACGTCACCGGCTGTCGCTCAAGACAATGAAGGAAAAATACAGATCAAAGTTCTTGGCACGGGTGTTTTGCCGGACGGCAAGATTACGTCGGTCAACACGGATATCGTAGGACTGCCTGCTGACACGCAAACAAAGGCAAACGACAATTACGTCCCGACAATCGCGATCGAGTATTTCTTCAACGACAACTTCTCGATCGAAACGATCTGCTGCATGACACAGCACGACGTGGATGCAGTGAGCGGACTTCCCGGAGCGGAGCTTGTCTCGAATGCCAAGCTTATACCGGCGACGTTGACCGCAAAGTATCACTTCGATCTAAACGGCGTGAAGCCATACGTCGGCGCGGGCCCTGCGTACTTCCTGTGGATCAGTGACAAACCGGGGGCGGCGACACTTCCGCTAGGCGTGACCGATACTGACCTATCGGATGAGTTTGGATTTGCTTTGCAAGTCGGTTTCGACGTGCCGATCAATGATGAGGGTTTTGGGCTTACTGTAGATGCCAAGCGGTATTTCATTGACACAACCGCGCGCTGGTATGCTGGTGACACTCTCGCCATCGAAACCGACCACAAGCTTGACCCTTGGGTCGTCAGTGCCGGTGTCAGCTATCGGTTCTGACTGAGAATTGAAACATTCGAGCGAACAGGAGACTCGTCTCGACTAGCGAAGATGCATCATTTGCCGGGCTTGCTCCAGTCGCAACCGACTTGTCGGTTAGGGACTTGCAGCACGCACTCAGTGCCGGATGGGCCGATTTCCGTGCCTATCCGGCATTCGGCATTTTCTTCGCTTCGATTTTTGTCCTGTCCGGTCTCGGGCTAACTTACGCGCTCGTTGAGCGAGGAGAAGTGTTCTGGCTCATCCCTGCAGCAGCCGGATTTCCATTGCTCGCACCTTTCGCCGCAGTCGGACTTTATGAAGTAAGCCGGCGGCGCGAGGGCGGTTTACCTTTGAATTGGGGCGGCGTTCTGGGCGCGCTCAGAGGTAGAGGGGACGAGCAGATCATGAGTATGGGCCTCATCTTATTTGTAGCGTTTGGATTCTGGATCATAATCGCGCACGTCGTCTTTTCGATATTCGTCGTAGAAGCAGGCGCTGGATCAGAATCGCTTGCCTTTCTGCTAACGCAAACAGGCATCGTCATGCTTGCAGTCGGCAGTTTGATCGGGGCCGCCATTGCGTTCATTTTCTATATTGCGACCGTCATCAGCCTACCAATGCTGGTTGATCGCAAGGTGAGCTTCGTTGCGGCAATTATCACGAGCCTGAAGGCGTTTCGAGCCAACAAGCTTCTACTCTTGGCATGGGCTGTGTTCATTGCATTTGCACTCTTTGCCGCAATGGTTCCGATATTTCTTGGTCTCTTTCTTGTTCTTCCAGTTCTCGGCCATACAACTTGGCACCTTTATCGCCGTGCGGTGATTTAGAAAGATCGCCGCCCTAAAGGCGCTTCTAGTGACTCATGTATCAGGGTTGCTCGAACGAGCGGCAAGCTCAGCAGAGCTGATAGGACCAAGCCCCAAAGGTCTATTCCGGTAACGGGTTGCTGTGCAGTCAATCCTTCACTGATATTCGGCGCGCGCTCTTCGAACCCTACCCCTGCGCACAATTTTAATAGCTCGTAAGGTTTGCCAGCACGGAAAAAACGGGGCAGTAATCTAATTGGTAATATTGTGCGGCATGGGGACTTAGGCCGTGCAACTGTTTGGAGGAAAATATGAAAGCTTCGTCGCGCACACTTGCCGCCCTTCTTGGCGGTACCGCATTTTCTGCAATCGCTGCTCAACCAGCCTTAGCGCAGACCGCGCAGGACAATGTTGACATCTCCTCACCTCAGCAGACTGAGCAACCAACAATTGTCGTCACAGGTTCTCGCATTCAGGGCGCAAAGGTTGACGACGTTTTGCCCGTTACCGTTGTCGGCGAAGAATTGATTGATGCGGTCGATCCAGCTTCAGGTGACGAACTCTTTCGCGCGATTCCTCAGGCGGGCTCCGTAAACTTCAACGAACAAAGCACCGCAGGCGGGGTGAACGGTGCGCGCGGCGATATTGCTTCGATCAATCTCCGCGGGCTTGGCACTGGCAACACGCTAATGCTGATCAATGGCCGGCGCATGGTCCTTAACCCGGGTTTTCAGACCGAGCTATTCGTGCCGGTGGTATCTCCAGACACCAATACAATCGTGCCTGGTTCAATCCGTCGAGTAGAAGTGCTCCGCGATGGCGCGTCAGCGGTATATGGTGCTGACGCTGTGGCAGGCGTGGTTAACACGATCCTGCGTGGCGGCCGGACAGGCGGTTTCCTTCAGGCCAATTATCGCGCGTCTGATGGCACAGGTCTTTACAGTTTCGCCGCGACAGGCGGTTACGGCTTCGACTTCGCCGATGGCCGCGGCAATCTCACAATTAACGCGCATTACTTCCATGAAAACGGCCTGTCGGCGAGCGCACGTGACTATTCGCGCAGCAGCGATTTGCGACCGTTCCTGGAAGGAACGGATTTCGAAGGCGACACACAGTTCGACAACCGCTCGATCAATTCACCTTGGGGCGCCTTCGACATCCAAGGCTCTCGCGCGAGCTCATCAAGCACCACTGTCTTGCGCGACGATGACTTTCACTTGCAGCCATGCTCATTGTTCGGAGCGTCCGGTCAACCAAGCGATGGACGATTTATCGACCTGGGCAATGGCATCTGTGCGGACAATGGTGGCACCATAGACCGCGATCTCCGCTACGATCTTCAGGGCGATCGTCAGCTGTATTCAGAAAAGGATCGTTACAACGTTCAGGCATTGCTTAGCTATGAGTTGAGCGACGCCGCAGAGTTGTATTTCGAGGGGTCATTCTATCGTTCGGAGTTTTATCGGCAGCGCGAACAGAATACGATGTTGAGCGCAGTCCCGATCGGCATCGAAGCAAGCGCTTATTGGAACCCGCTTGGGCCAACAACTTTAGCTGACGGCTCGCCAAACCCTAATCGCGCGGACAATGGCCTGGGCTCAGGTGTTGGCCCGGAAGGCCGTGCCCTGCTGATGGAAGATTACCGTTTTGTGGATTTCGGCCCGCGTCAAGGTTTTGTCGACAAGGATGTCTGGCGCGGCGTACTTGGCCTGCGCGGCAATTTCGGGGCGTGGGATTACGATACCGGTTTCCTTTATTCGCAAGCAAATACAACAGACCTCACCAAAAACCGCGTTTCATCAACCTTGCTACAAGACGCGATCAACCGGACCGATGCAACGGCCTACAACCCGTTCAATGGGGGGTGTTTTCCGGATGAGCCGGGCACGGGTGCAAACAACAATGATTGTACGCCGAACCCTGAATCTGTGCTCGACACTGCAAGGATCGACGTTTTCCGCAAGGGCGAAACTACGCTCGCACTTTGGGACTTCAAAGTATCGAATTCTAACGTCCTTGAATTGCCAGCTGGTGGTGTTGGCATCGCAGCCGGCGTTGAGTTTCGACGCGAAACATTTGAGGATGATCGCGATCCACGCTTAGATGGCACAATTACGTTTACCAATGCAGTCAATGGTGACTTCTTTGGTTCTGACGTCGCCGGGTCCAGTCCATCACCGGACACCAGCGGAAATCGCGAAGTCTATTCAGCTTTCGCTGAAGCGCTTGTCCCGCTTGTCTCTGATGAAATGGGCATTCCCCTGATCAACTCACTCGAAGTCCAATTGGCCGCCCGGTTTGAGGATTTTTCGGACTCGACCAGCGCGTTCGTGCCGCGTGCAGCAGTTGCCTGGCGCCCGTTCAATGATCTGTTGCTCCGTGGTGCATGGTCCGAGGGCTTCCGCGCCCCGAACCTCATCCAGATCAACGATGAAGGGACGACCCGCTCTAACTCGGTCCTACGCGCAGTCGAATGTGTTGCCGAGATCATTGCGGGCATCGAAGACGATGTGCCTGATTGCGGCACTGTCGGTACGATCGATTTCCGCTCGGGGGCTCGCAATCTTGAGCCGGAAGAAACCGAAAGCATCAATCTGGGCGCGGTGCTCACGCCTAGCTTCATCCCGGGCCTGACCCTGACGGCCGACTACTGGCGCGTCAAACAGGATGGTATCATCGGCATATTCGGTAATGGCAATGCCTTGCTGCTCGATCTTGTGCTTCGTTCGCAAGGTACCTTCAACCCGGCGGTAGTGCGCGATGATCCGGATCAAGATCAGATTGATCTCTATGCTGGCACTGGCATTCTTGCTGCAGGCGATGTGGTGCAAATCCTGAACCCCTATCGCAACCTTGACCAGCGCACCTCCGAGGGCCTGGACTTTGGTCTTTTCTATGAATTCGGGACTGGATTCGGTGACTTCGACATCCAACTAAACGCTGCGCGGCTGCTTGGATTTGAACAGCAAGCGGGTCCGGATGCATTGCCGCTGTTTACTGAGCTGACACCGTTCCTTGAATCGATCCCGGAATTGTCGGTTGGTGACGTGGCGGCTCTTCAGCCGACTGGATTTGGCGAATTGCTGGAGATCGACGGACGGCCCAAATGGCGCGTAACAGGCTCATTGACATGGGAAAAAGGCCCAGTGCGCTTTAACGTATTTGGCCGCTACATCGACAGCTTCTTCGACGATAGTGCCCAACAGAACGATACAGCTGAGCTCTTCCCAGTTGATGACTGGTTTACGATGAACATGTCGATTAGCTATTCGATAGAGAACGATACACCGCTTGACGGAACGCGCTTCCGTTTCGGCATCAACAATATCTTCAACGAAGATCCGCCGATCGCCGATGAAAGCTTTGGCTATTATGGAAGCATCCACAGTGCCCGTGGTCGCCAGTTCTCGTTCGATATTCGAAAAGAATTTTAATCAGCTGGAGCGGGTGAAAGTGCGGACCGTGCTTTCATCTGCCGGCCATGCCCGGAGGCATCCTATGAGATGGGCTATTCCGGCGGGGCTTGCGGCTCTCGCGCTTAGCGCATGTGCACCATCCGCACAGGTCGAAACCGTACCGGCACCATTCGCCGCACCTGACAATGCGCGCTGCACAGGTAAAGGTATTGCCATCGACACAGACTTTCCAGCAGGCGCGTTGGAAAGCTGTACAATCGACGCTGCTGGGTTGGTCACGATCAGATTTGCGCCGGAAGACGAGCCGCCGATCAATTGTAGCCCATGGTATTCTTTTCGCGTGCACACCGCGATGCCACGCGATGTGACGGTAAAGCTTACTTACACTGCATGCGGGCATCGTTACTGGCCCAAATCGAGTTCGGACGGGCAAGAGTGGAAATATCTACCCAAAGATGCGGTCGAATTGGGGAAGTATTCTGGCCGCGATCAGGCGCAGATAAAATTCGCAACAAATGGCAGTCCGCTGTTTATCTCTGCGCAAGAGATCTTCGCTCCAAAGACATATGACGCATGGCTCGACGGGATCGAGAACCACCCTGCCCTGACACGTAGCCTGCTGGGAAAATCTGCAGAAGGCCGCGACATTGAAATGATCCGCCTAGGCAATTCGTCTGCGCGCGAGCACGTTATTCTGGTCGGACGTCAGCATCCGCCAGAAGTCACCGGTGCGCTGGCGATGGTGCCATTTATCGAAGCACTACTCGATGACAGCAAGCTTGCCCGGAGGTTCCGCGAGCGGTTCCAGGTCACGGCTGTCCCGCTGCTCAATCCCGATGGGGTTGTGCGTGGCCACTGGCGGCACAATACAGGAGGAGTCGACCTCAACCGTGATTGGGGCAAGTTCACACAGCCAGAGACGCGCCTGATGGGCGACCTCCTGGCCAGGATAGATACTGATCCTGAGCAGCAGTTGCGACTTTTCCTGGATTTTCACTCTACACAAAGAGACGTGGTCTACACTCTTTCCAAGGACTTAGAGACCAATCCAGCCGGGTTCACCGATGTATGGCTGGCCGAATACCGTTCCCGCGTTCCTGATTATGAAGTGGTGGAAGAACCCGGCTACAGCGCCGGTCGGGGCGTATCGAAGAACTGGGTCTATGATCAATACGGCGTTCCTACCGCAACATTTGAGTTGGGCGATGAAACTGACCGGGCGTTGATCAAACGGGTCAGCGCCGAGGCCGCACGAGCCATGATGGCAACCTTACTTGAAACACCGCCCGAATGACCAGCGCGCGTGGAATATTCGCGCTTAGCACGGCGGTGGCACTGGCGAGCTGCCAGACGACACCCCCGGTGGCCGATTTTGCTGATCTGCTGATAATGGGGGGAACCCTGCATGACGGCAGCGGCGCCGATGGACGGAGTGCCTCGGTGCTTGTCGACGATGGGAAAATTGTCCGCATTGTCTCGGTGAACGAACCCCTGCCGTTTGCCAGAAAAGTCATCGACGCGCGCGGCTTTGTGATCGCTCCCGGCTTCATCGATCCGCATACGCACGCGGGCAGCGATCTCGCGTCGGACGACGCAAAGCGCCGTGCGAATTTGGCTTTTGCCTTCCAAGGCGTGACAACCGTCGTCGTGGGCAATGACGGGTTTGGTGCGCCCGATATTGCGGCACAGGCCATTGCAGCAAGGGAAAATGGTATCGGCACGAACGTAGCCTATCTGGCTGGCTTCGGGCCCATCCGAGAGACCGTGATTGGCGATGCAAATCGCGCGCCCACGGATGCTGAAATCGACGAGATGCGTACGGTAACCAGACAGGCGATGTGCGAGGGCGCGTGGGGGCTATCTACCGGCCTCTACTACGTGCCGCAAAACTATGCCGCCACCGATGAAGTTACTGAATTGGCCAAGGAAGTGAGCGCACTGGGCGGTTATTATGACACGCATATGCGCGATGAGAGCACGTACAACATCACCGTCGAGGGCGCATTGGCCGAAACATTGCAGATTGGGCGTGGCGCGCAAATCCCGGTTCATATCGCACATATCAAAGCGCTTGGTCCCGCAGTTTGGGGCCATTCAGCCCAGATGATAGCAATGATCGAAGCGGCTCGGGCTGCGGGGCAACGTGTCACCGCCGATCAATATCCTTGGGAAGCCTCCGGAACTCGGGTTAGCAACGCTCTGGTTCCCCGTTGGGCGCTTGAAGGCGGGTTGGATGCTTTGCGCGAGCGGTTGCGCGATCCTGGACAGGCGGCGCGCATCCGCGAAGGAATTGCCAAAGCCTACGAACGACGTGGAGGTGCTGGCTGCCTACTGATTACTGGCCCGCTGCACGGTGCCGAAGTGTCTGTGGGAGGCACGCTAGCCGAAATTGCCAAAAAGCAAGCAATCGACCCGGTGGACGCAGCGATTTCGATACTGATGGAAGGTGACGCACGCGTCGCCTCTTTCAACATGAGTGCGGCAGACATCGCAAAATTTGCTGCGCAGGACTGGGTCGTCACTGGTTCCGACGGGTCAACTGGACACCCCCGAAAATACGGCAGCTTTCCCAAGGCTTATCAGGATCTTGTAAATGGCGATGTGAGGATGAGCATGGCACGTTTCGTGCAGCGCAGCAGCGCGCAGACGGCCGACATTATCGGTCTGACGGACCGCGGACGCATAGCGGCAGGCTTGGCTGCTGACGTTGTCGTCTTTGATCCGGATGAGTTCGCACCGCGCGCCACTTATCAATCACCGCGCGAATTGTCGGTGGGCGTGCGTCATCTTTTGATAAATGGAGAGTTGGTCGTCAGCGATGGCGAATATACCGGGGCCTTGCCAGGCTTACCGCTGCTCAAAGAAGCTAGCTGCTGATCACCGTACCCAAGTGACCGATACTTCGACACTTTCCACTGCTTGCATAGCGATCACCGAACTGGGCAACATCCAGATTTCAATCGAAACGATCTGGCTATTCTGGCTAAAACGTCGATACATGGCAGCTATGTTGCGGCAAATATTATAGCTGTCCAAGGTTGGTTCACCCCACATATTTCGGTCCGCACCATGAACTATGCGAGACGAAAGGAGCGGAAATGAGATCTTTGCTATTGGCCCTTGTTTCGACACTGTTGGTTGCTTGCACAACAGCCCAAGCAAAGCCAACGAATGAAGGCGCATCTACGGCGCCTCCAGAGCCGAAGCAGCCGGCAATCTCGCATCTTGAGAGCTCCACCCCCACGCGCATTCTCTTCGTCGGCAACAGCTACTTCTACTACAACGACAGCCTCCATAATCACGTTCGTCGTATGACAATTGCAGCCGGAATCGCGGAGAATGACGACCTGATCTTCAAATCAGCGACAATCGGCGGCGCGGCCTTGCGTGATCATGCAATCGATCACTTACTGGACGCACAAAATCTGCGTGTCGACGCACCGTTCCAGATTGTGATCATGCAGGGTGGCAGTGCAGAGCCGCTAAGTACAACTGGCAGAGCCCGCTTCACGGCAACCGCTGCCGCCTATGCAGCAAAAGCGCGTGCGAGCGGCGTACAACCCATGCTCTACATGACGCCAGCTTACGTTCCGCCCCATCAACGCTATCGACCAGACATGATCAACGATATCGCTTCGCTCTATGTTGAGACAGGCAATGCTGTAGACGCTTTGGTAATTCCGGTAGGACTTGCCTTCGCCGAAGCATATCGCCGCAGACCCGATATCGAATTGCACAAGAGCTTTGATGGTTCACATCCCAGCATGCTCGGGACCTATCTGGCCGCAGCGACCACATTTGCGAGCGTTTACAGCGTATCTCCTGTAGGAAACTCCTATGACTATTTCGGCGTCGTCGGCACAGAGGACGCGCGATTCCTGCAGGATGTCGCTCATGACACTGTTACAGCGTTCTATGGTAGGGACAGCCAACGATGAACACTAGCCTACCGGAGAGCCGCGGTATCAACTTAGTCGGTCTAGTCGCCGGGATCATTGTGTTCGCACTGTTCTATCTTCTGTTCAGCCCTGCCGATTTGGAACGGCCGGCACAAATCGTTGCCGCAGTTGGCGCAATGATGGCCATCTGGTGGGCAACAGAGGCGATTCCTCTGCCAGCAACGGCATTGCTTCCGATCATTGCTTTTCCGCTAGCGGGGGTGATGAGTATTGCTGAAGCTACAGCGCCCTATGCAAATCCGATCATATTTCTGTTTCTAGGTGGCTTTCTAGTTGCTCTGGCAGTTGAAAGGAGTCAGTTGCATCGCCGCATTGCCTTAGCAATCTTTCGTCTTGTTGGCAGTAGCGGCAAAGGTCTCGTGGCTGGGTTCATGTTGGCCGCGGCATTGCTAAGTATGTGGATCTCAAACACTTCGACAACGCTGATGCTGTTTCCCATCGCTGTCTCGCTGGCTTTGGTTGTCGGCGAGACATCGCCTGGGCTGACCCAAAAGGCCAAGCACGATTTTCAAATTGCGCTGCTTCTCGGGCTTGCTTACGGCGCATCAATTGGTGGCGTTGCAACACTAGTAGGTACGCCCACCAATGCATTCATGGTTGGCTTCCTCCAGAGCGAGTACAACCTTGAAATCCCCTTTGCCCGATGGATGATAATCGGAATCCCTATTTCACTAATACTGCTGCCACTCGGCTGGCTTATGCTTACGCAATTCCTGTTTCCGATTAGCTTTGCTTCTTCGCAAGAGACTCGCGCAGAGCTGGATAGGCGTCACGCGGAGCTTGGAACCATGTCGACCGCCGAGAAGCGGACGGCTATTCTCTTCTTATTGCTGATAGCTGGCTGGGTTCTGCGCAAGCCGATCAGCAGTTCGCTGGGTCTCGAGGGCTTAAGCGATGCCGGCGTCGCGATGACTGCCGCTTTGCTCGCATTTCTGATCCCAAGTGGAACCGACCGTCATGCTTTGGTCACTTGGGAGGACACCAAGCGCTTGCCTTGGGGTGTGCTAATCCTTTTTGGTGGTGGACTATCACTAGCAGGCGCGCTGTCATCTACTGGCCTGACATTGTGGCTGGGGCAGCAAATGGCACCGCTGGGTGTGATCAATCCGATGCTATTGGTTGTGGCACTAACCAGTTTAGTCATCTTCCTGACTGAACTGACCAGTAATGTCGCAACAACGGCCACGCTTCTGCCTGTCGTAGCTGCGCTCGCCATCGAACTTGGCGTTGATCCGTTGATGTTGGTTGTCCCAGTAACGATAGCAGCCAGCTGCGCCTTTATGCTACCCGTCGCGACGCCTCCTAATGCAATCGTCTTCAGCAGTGGTGAGATTCAGATCCGCGAAATGATGCGAGCCGGACTTTGGCTCAATATTGTCTCAATCGCGCTGGTATCTGCGGTGGCGCTCTGGTTTGTGCCAGCAGTGCTTTAGTAGCTGCTTTTGGTGATTAAACGATCCTTTGGAGGGACAATGCTTCAGGTCATTAGTGTGAGGTGACCGGCGAAAGCGAGCAACGTAGACAACGCCAACTTTGAGGGAGTGCAGGTCTGACGTGGCACATTATGATCTTGTAATTCGTGGCGGAGAAATCGTTGACGGAAGCGGCTCAAGACCATTCCAGGGCGATCTTGCGATCAAAAGCGGCAAGATTGTTGCCATGGGCAAAATCGAAGACGAAGGCGCTGAGGAAATCAACGGAACGGGCCGAATAGTCACGCCCGGCTTTGTCGATGTGCATACGCACTATGATGGACAATCAATTTGGGGGCAGGAGTTGAGTCCTTCCTCGTCGCACGGTGTGACAACGGTCGTCATGGGAAATTGCGGTGTCGGCTTTGCTCCCTGCCGAAAGGAAGATCACGATCTGCTGATCAATGTGATGGAGGGCGTAGAGGACATTCCCGGCGTCGTAATGGCAGAGGGACTGCCGTGGGATTGGGAAACCTTCCCGGAATATCTAGACAGGCTTGATACTGGTCAGCGCGACATCGACGTGGCCGCCTATCTTCCGCACAGCCCCCTCCGCGTTTACGCAATGGGCGAAAGAGGCGCGAACCGTGAAGCTGCAACTGACGAAGATCTTGCCAAGATGCGCGCCCTTGCAACCGAAGCGGTCAAAGCTGGCGCATTGGGCTTTGCGACCTCCCGACTATCGATCCACAAGACTGCTGACGGCGGGAGCATCCCGAGCTTCGAAACCGACGTCAAAGAACTGTCAGAGATTTGTAATGGCCTTGCCGATGCAGGAAGCGGTACCTTCCAAATTGTGCTCGATGCATTTCAGGGATGGGATAAGGAGTATCCCGTCATCGAAGCAGTCGTTGCGGCCAGCGGAAGGCCCGCGACCTTTACGCTAGCATCCGGCAACGATGCGCCTCCCCGCTGGCGCAAGGTTCTGGAGATGATGGAGCAAACCAACCTCACGGGCGGTCATGTAACGGCACAGGTCATGCCGCGCCCGATCGGATTGATTGCGGGCTTGGAACTGACTGTTCATCCCTTTGTGCTATGCCCAAGCTGGTCAAAGATCGCTGACCTTTCGATTGAAGAACAGATCGTAGCGATGCGCGATCCGGACCTGCGCACAGCGCTTCTGTCCGAAGAATTTGGTGAAGGTCATCCCTTCAATGAGCTGGCGCGCAACTGGGAATGGCTTTTCCCGCTGGACGATCCGCCTGACTATGCCCCGCCCAAGTCGCTCAGCATGGCTGATCAGGCTCGAGCCAAAGGCTGTACGCCTCAGGAAATCGCATACGATCGCTTGCTTGAGACGGACGGCAAAGGCTTCTTCCTTGCCGCACTCGGCAATTACGAAAACGCCAGCCTTGAAAGCGCGTACACCATGCTCAGCCATGAGCACTGTATTCCTGCTCTGGGCGATGGTGGAGCGCACTACGGCGCGATCTGTGATGCCAGCTACTCAACCTATCTGCTGTCCGAATTTGTAAGCGGTAAAAACCGTGAAGGGTTGAGCTTCGATCTGCCCGCAGCTGTTCATATGCTATCAGCAAAGGCAGCCCGGGCAGTGGGTCTCAATGATCGCGGGATACTGGCTGTTGGTGCGAAGGCTGATATCAACGTGATTGATATGGAGCGTCTGCGGCTTCATTTGCCAGAGGTGGTGCGCGACCTGCCAGCGGGCGGACGGCGCTTGACTCAACGTGCGACAGGATATGACGCTACGATTGTCTCAGGTCAGGTAATCCGCAGATTTGATGTTTCGACCGGGGCCTTACCAGGAAAGTTGGTGCGCGGCGCTCAGCACCAATAAGCAACCTTCACACAGTCAAATCCGCCATCTAAATCGCTTCGAAGGTCAGCCCCGCATTCGCTTCCAGGCGCTCAATCAAGGTATCGCCCATCAACGAAGCTGGGGTCCAGAAACCGCCCGCGTTCTTGCCGGTTTCAGCTGCCTCGAGAATACACAGCCCCGCTTCGGCAAGCATCTTGGCGGTGGAGCCGTATCCCGGATCTCGGTCGCCGGTAACCCGCACGCTCACGACTTCACCGCTTGAGGTAGTGCCAGCGAGCCTGATCTTGAAAAAGCCGGCTTTCTGAACCTCCTTCGAAGGTCCCTCGCCCGGTTTTGGCAGAAACTTTTCGGCCAGCCAGCGCGTGGGCGGCAAGGCCAGCACGCCCATGAAACCACCCATGCCCAGCGTCATAGCAATCGATCCTAGCCGGCCTCTAAGGCCGTCGCCGGTCATGGTGTATTCGGAATAGCGGAAATTCTCTCCATAACGATTGCCTTGCAGCGCGTTGGTACGCTGAACAATCCTGGTGTTGATCCCCGCCATGACAAATGGAGCGCACCACGACTTTAGTGCGTCGCTGTAGTAGCGTGCTTCGGTGCGTTGCCTAGCACTGTTGTTATAATCATCGGGGCACAGCAAGTACGGATCAGCAAGCTTCTTGCGCAAGGACGGATCAGCGCCCGCTTCCTTCAAGACATTGAGCAGGCTAGCGACAGTGCCACCGCTGAACTCACCCTTGGCCGCCTCAACACCGAATTCGACTGTTTCGCAGGTGCCGCCGGTGGTCTTCTCTGCGAAGTTCTGCAGAAAGTGCGTGCCCAGATCGCTTGGTATCGAGTCAAAGCCGCAGCAATTGACGATCAACGCCCCGCTTTCGCGCGCAGCCTCACCATACTTCTCCAGCATGGCAGCGATCCACTGAACCTCGCCTGTCAGGTCGCAATAATGCGTGCCGCTGGTGGCGCACACCTTGACCAGCTTCTCGCCATAAAGCGCGTACGGGCCGACGGTCGAGATGACGAGACGCGTTTGCGCGCACATTGCCGTGAGAGAAGCTTCATCATCCGAATTGGCGATGATCGTCGGCAGGCCTGCTGCTCCCTCACCCAATTGATCTTTGAGGTCAGCGAGCTTTGTTTTCGAACGGGCTGCAATGGCCCAGCGCAACTCGCCGGCGACACCGTACCTGGATAGGAGGTATTCCGCTGTGATCGCCCCCACAAAACTGGTTGCGCCATAGACGACTAGATCAAACTGGGTTTTGTCGGTCATGCACTTTCCTGAAACGAATGTGATTGCTGGTATCGGATTGTGAGCAGCCGTCTTACCGACAAGACCACCCTTGGGAAAGACAAGCGATGTCAGCAAAGCAATGGAAGCCGTTAATGTTCTCTTGTTTTTGCTTTCATGCGCTTTGCCGCGTTCGCCTGTTCGCACTTGCAGCATTTGCACTTGGCAAGAGCGCGGGAGTGGTGCATTCTGTTGCCCAAGCATGACAGCATCGACTGACGCACATTTCAACGAAATGGCGGACCAACATGGCAATGTTCGGACCGCCTACGACGGCTATCGTGATTGGTATGACAATCAGGACCAACGATGGCTGCGCGCGCAAAACGGTCGAGCAGAAACTTTCTTCCGTCGAACCGGCATTACATTCAACGTCTATGGCGAAGCGGACGGAGAAGAACGCCTGATCCCGTTCGATATGGTCCCAAGGATCATTTCGGGATCGGAATGGCGACGTATATCGCGCGGGATCGAACAGCGGGTGAAAGCACTCAACGCTTTTCTGCACGACATCTATCACAAGCAAGAGATCGTCCGTGCCGGTCGTCTGCCGCTAAAAATGCTGGCGCAGAACGAGGCTTTCCTTCAGCAAATGGTGGGCTTTAATCCTCCAGGCGGCGTCTACACACACATTGTCGGCGTTGACCTAGTGCGAACAGGGCCAGACGAATTCTACGTACTAGAAGACAATGCGCGTACGCCATCGGGTGTCTCTTACATGCTTGAGAACCGCGAAACGATGATGGCGATGTTCCCTGATCTGTTCACGAAGATCCCGATCAGGCCGGTTCAGGATTACCCACAAAGACTGGCAACAAGCCTTGCGAACTGTGCGCCCCTCGCATCTTCAGGGAACGAGCCTGTCATCGCTGTGCTAACCCCTGGGATCTACAACTCGGCTTATTACGAGCACTCGTTTCTAGCTGACCAGATGGGCGCGGAGCTGGTCCAAGCGAGCGATTTGCGGGTGATCGATGGACGCGTAGCGATGCGAACCACCCGCGGATACAAAGCTATCGATGTGATTTATCGCCGGGTGGACGATGACTTCCTTGATCCACTGACGTTCAATCCGGAGAGCATGCTGGGCGTGCCCGGTATCATGGATGTCTATCGCTCTGGCGGTGTCACAATTGCCAATGCACCCGGCACAGGCATTTCGGACGACAAGGCGATATACAGCTATATGCCAGATATCGTGCGGTTTTACACTGGCGAGAAACCTATTCTGGACAATGTCGAAACCTGGCGGTGTAGCGAGCCGGACGCTCTCGCATATGTGCTCGACAATCTTGCGGACCTGGTTGTGAAGGAAGTTCACGGCTCGGGCGGTTATGGCATGCTGATTGGCCCCACTGCGACCAAGGCAGAGATCAAGGCCTTCGCAGGAAAGCTTAAGGCAAAGCCCGATAATTACATTGCACAGCCTACGCTTTCGCTCTCAACGGTTCCGATTTTTACTAAGTCCGGCCTCGCGCCGCGCCATGTGGATTTGCGCCCATTTGCGCTCGTATCGCCAAAAGAGATTTCGATTACTCCGGGCGGGTTGACGCGCGTTGCCATGCGCAAGGGTTCGCTTGTCGTTAACTCGTCTCAGGGTGGCGGGACTAAAGACACTTGGGTGCTGGAGGACTGACGCGCGATGCTAGGCCGCCACGCAAACGGGATCTTCTGGATGTTCCGCTATCTGGAGCGGGCAGAGAACACCGCGCGCTTGCTTGATGCAGGGCTTCAGATCGCGCTTACCAGCGGAGTGGAAGCAGCGGACGACGAATGGCGTTCTGTCCTTGTCACAACCGGGCAAGACGAACTCTTCCGGCAACGCCATGACAGCTATTCGGGCATGCAGGTGCCGGACTTCATGCTGCGCGGGAAGGATAATCCAGGCAGCATTCTCAACATGATCGAGAACGCGCGGACAAATGCACGCGAGGTGCGCACATCGCTGACCCGCGAGGTTTGGGAAACCAATAATGAGACTTGGCTTTCGCTAAAGGCGATGCTCGCCAACCCGATCACCGAGCGTAATCTCGGAGATATTCTGCCGCTCACGCGCAGACAAGCTGCGCTTGTTCGCGGCTCCATGGAAGGCACCATGCTGCGCAACGAAATATATAATTTTGCGCGTTTAGGAACCTTCCTTGAGCGTGCTGACAACATCGCCCGAACGCTCGACGTCAAATACTACGTCCTGCTGCCGAATATCAGCATGGTCGGCTCTGATCTGGATAACAAGCAATGGGAAGCTGTGCTGCGCTCACTGTCAGGCATCCGAGCCTATCGCTGGCTCAATGCCGGCCGAATGGACGCGCGCGGAATCACGGATTTCCTGCTGCTCGACCGGCGTTTTCCGCGCAGTCTGCGCTTTTGTGTCGACAAGCTGGATAGCAATCTGCGCTTCTTGGCGGAAGAGTATGGCGAAGAAGGGCGATCACATGAGCTCGTGCGCGAAGCCGCCAACGAACTGCGCGAAACCGATGTTGACGAGATTATCGAAGCAGGCCTTCACCAGTTTATCTCTGTCGCGAAATCACGCGCCGCAAAGATATCCGACGCAATCGCGGAAGATTACAGGTTCATAGCCTGATGCAGCTTTCGATTACGCATTCTTCTGAGTATCAATACACTCACCCGGTTGCCTATGGTTTGCTGCGTATCCGCCTGAAGCCAAAACCCACGCATGGACAAGAAATCCAGCGCTGGTCGATGGAGTTGACGGGCGCCAAGGTGGAAACCGAATATGAAGATCAGCACAGCAACGCGGTTGTCTTCGCCTCGGTCGAACCCGGTGTGCAACACGTTGCGATCACATGCCGCGGAACTGTCGATACATCGGACAAAGCCGGCGTAGTAGGACTACACGCAGGTCATATGCCGATTTGGGCCTTTGAGAAGCAAACCGATCTGACCCGGCCAAGCGCTCAAATTGGCCAACTGGCGGCTTCGCTCAGTTCCGATCCGGCAAACTATCTCGACACCCTGCACGAGCTTTCCGCGGCGATCCTTGATGCGGTGACCTATGAGGTCGGTCAAACTGACGCAGCCACAACCGCCGCCGACGCTGTCGCGGCAGGCAGAGGCGTATGCCAGGACCACGCGCACGTCTTCATTTCGGCCGCCCGCCATCTGGGCATCCCGGCACGCTATGTCAGCGGTTACCTGATGATGAATGACCGGGTCGATCAGGAAGCCAGCCATGCCTGGGCAGAGGCGCATATACCGCATATTGGTTGGGTCGGCTTCGATATATCGAACGGGATCAGCCCGGATGAGCGATATGTGCGTGTCGCGACCGGTTGCGACTATCGCGATGCGGCTCCAATCATCGGTATTGCCAACGGAGCTGGGGATAGCGCGCTGAATGTTCGTCTTACTGTTGAACAGCACTCTGCCGCGCAGTAGCGACATTCGCTCGAAGGAGCCTTTAGTGTGACATATTGCGTGGGATTGCAGATTGATCGCGGAATCGTCTTGATGAGCGACACCCGGACGAATTCAGGTGTCGATTACATTTCGTCATTCCGAAAGCTGCATCATTGGACTGTGCCGGGCAATCGTACGATTGCGCTACTGTCCTCAGGCAACCTGGCGACAACCCAAGCGGTAGTTAGCAAGCTTGAAGAGCGCAGCAAGGCACCCGATGACAGGCATAACTCGCTGATGGATGCCCCAACCATGTTTCAGGTGGCTACTATGGTTGGCGAAATCCTGCGCGAGACCATCCGGGAAAGTACGCCCTCTGATGCGCCCGAAGCGGCGGACACTTTCACGGCATCTTTCATTCTGGCCGGACAAATCGCCGGTATGGAGCCGCGGCTTTTCCTGATTTATCCCGAAGGCAATTTCATCGAGGCATCAAGCGATACGCCTTTCTTCCAGATCGGTGAAAACAAATACGGACGCCCTATTTTGGTGCGTGCCTATGACCCGGCGATGAGCTTTGAAGACGCGATCAAGTTGCTGATGGTAAGCTTCGACTCGACGATAAAGGCCAATCTTTCCGTGGGGATGCCGCTTGATCTGCTGGTGCTTGAAAAGGATAAGGTCGAACCTCTGCATGAGCGCCGCATCGCAGAAGATGACGAGTACTTCCGTTCGATTTCGTCTGGCTGGAGCGAGGCCCTAAGGCAGGCATTTGAAAGCCTGCCCAGCTATGAGATGTAAGCGTTCATCTCATTTGTTGTGATCAGCGCCCTCTCACACCCTGCGACAATGCCAAAATCAGTAATCGCGACGCGCTTCGACCAAGACGCTGTCACGGCCCACCGTCGACACCGAGGTAAGAAGTGAAAGCCAGGATGTTATGCGGAACTCCAGCTCGGTTGCGCTGTATTCCCTGCCATCCGTGATGAACTCGACATAAAAGCGCCGACCAAGGTTCTCTCCCAATGCGACGCCGGTTCCTCTGCCTAAGGCCGGATCCGCCCCGACGATACGCAACCGATCAAGGCCGATCTGGCTGCGAAGCTGGTTGATCGGATCGAGGCCCCCACCTCCGCGCAAGCTGGCTACTGCCGCGCTTAACTGGAGTGCATCCGTAGCCGACAGTTCGGTTATGGCCCCTCCGAAAAGCAAGCGGGCAAGGATCTCTTCCTCCGGCAGGGCCGGATCCGAGGTGAATACAATCTCCGGCGAAAGGGCATTTCCGCGAACAGCCACGTTGACGTTGATCCCGTTCCGCCGCGTTTCAGCCAGAATATCCAGCCGTGGATCGATCGGAACGGCCTCGTCGAATGTGATGCGCCCTCTTGTCATATCAAATCGCGTGCCGGCAAAGCTGTAACTGCCGCGTATCACGTTGACCTCGCCGCCAATCCTCGGGTCAGCCGTAGTGCCTCTGATAACGAGATTGCCTCGCCATTCGCTATCCAGGCCAAGTCCATCGACATCGATCCTGTTGCGTGCCCGCGCGTCGATCAGATAGCGCCATGGCGATGTTCTTGTCGTAGAGCGCTCCAGCTCTGACGGTAGGTTGATCTCACGTGTCGTGATATCGGGCAAAGCGATCTCTTCGTCCGCTGTTCCAAGCTGCCAACTGGCATTATCGACCTCCAGACGCCCGGCAATTGTGCCACCCACTCCACTCGAAACGATCCGTAACGGGCCAGTCACAGTCGCGCTCAATCCGCGCGCATCGACGAGCCGAGCCTTGCTAGCCGCAGCACGAATATCCAGCTGCGGCCCCCGGCCCCGTTCAATATTAGCGAGGTCCACGACCCCGCTTCCGGTTACTGAGCCGCCGCCAGCCGCCTTGCCGGAAAACCGCCGCAAATTAAGCTTGGACCCCTGAAAATCCCCTCTAACATCGATGCCGTCGATATCGGTTCCTGAGAGGCCACTTCGCACTCTAAGATCGGAGCTGGCCAGATCGCCGCGGACTATTGGTTCAGCCAATGTGCCCCCGGCCGTGGCGGTTATGCGCACAGGCCCAGACAAATCAAAGACATCAAGCGCAGCCAATCGCCAGAGCGCTTCGGAAGCGCCCTCATAGCGAAGCGACGCATCCAGTGATCCGGATGTGAACCTTTCGTAGGGCGTACCAGAGGCCGGCAAATCCTTTACCGTTGCATCAAGCCAACCAACCCGGCTTTTATCCTGCCGCAGAACAGCTTGCATCTGTAGCTGGTCTGCTCCCAGGCTGGAGACGACATCCATATCCATCGGTTTGGACGACACAATCAGCCCTGAACGGACCAAGCTGGAGAACCGCAACCGAGCTTCGCCAATGGGAAGTCGCCCAACTCGCGAAGAGTAATTTGCCGTACCTGATACTGTGCCACCAAGGCCAAGTTCACCCTGAGCCAGATCGGCTAGTACCAGTGGAGCCTCTACCATTTTTACATCGAGGGCATATCCTGAGTTGCCGAAATCGCCAGACAGCACAACTTTGCCGTTACCCAGCGTGATCCTGATTGGCGAAAGCTGCCACTGACCATCTTCGGTCAGGTTCAAGACAGCACGACGCTCCATCGAGATGAGCGTGCCTGAATAGTTTCCGCGCGCGATTGCGCCGACGCGGTTTTGAGTGAAATTGCTGTCGAGTTGAAGATTGAAACGTCCGCCTTGCCTGCCGACCACAGAAGCGGCGACGTTTCCTGTGCCATTGTCGTAATCTGCCCGCGCGGCCATCCGCCCCAGAAAAAGTCTGCCATATCGGATTGCCCTTCCGCTCATCTCGGCGTCGAAGCGATTGACACCTTCACCGAACGCTCCGCTGAATTTCATGTCAGCGTCTCCGACGGAGATAGGGCTGGCCCCACCGAATACTGCGTTCTTGGCAGAAACATCTACTGAAAGGCGCTGGCCTGCTTGAGATGGTGTAAACATTACTGAACCATCAAGCCCTCCGCCGCTCAGGGAAAGCGCGCCTTCTAAGCCATCAGACTCAATCGTGACTCCACCCTGGATTGAGGTTTCCCAAACACGCAAACGATCAATCTCGAGCCTCGCGGGCGCGCTGTCAGCCAGCATCAGATCAAATTCACCCGCAAACTGCCCGAACGTGGACTGACCATCGCTCTCGATCCCGTAGCCCTTATCAGAGGGCGAAACATGGATACGCACGTCACGTATGCCAGCTGCAGGGAACGGCTCATCCAAACCGATATTCACCGCCAATCCGTCTTCAACGCTTTGCAAATCGACGGCAAAATCACCATAGCGGGTGTGGTCACCCGCCGCCTCAACCTCGAAGCCATCTTCGCTCAATCGGGCTTGACCCGTGGCGTTGATGGTTGGGGATTCGAGAACGAAACCTTCGAATAGCAAAGGAGCGTCCGCATTTGCGGATAATTCTCCACGGAAGGAAACGGCCTTTCCCACGATGGTTTGCACGCTACTGCTCGTCAGATCAGTTACACGACCTTTTGTCCGGGATTTGAATGTCCAAGGGTCTGATCCCCTGATAGAGAATTCGACATCTCCAGTCGCTTCCAGGGCTCCGACCCCTTCGATGGGCAACGCCTGCAAGTTGACCGGACCGCTAACTTCGAAAGCGCTTTGCGCCGGATCGAACCGCAACGCCAAGCGCGCGCCAATCCTGCGGAAATTCACCTTGAGAGACTGCGCCTGGATCAGGCCGTCAGCATAAACCAGTTCGCCAGACAAGGTGCCGCGCTGCAGTTCGCGGCTGATCGGTTCGACACCGGTGTCAATCTTGGAAACCGTAAGGTTCAGCGGGATAGACAACGCATCGCCATTATATGATCCGGTACCTTCTTGCCGCAGATTGGCTGTCAGGATTTCGCCAATTACAAGCTCTGACGCGGTCAGTTGATGCTGCAGTTCCAGGTCACGAAACGCGCCATCAATTGTAGCCACCAAACTTGCGTCTCGTAATTCAATGCCGCCGCCGAATATGTCCGGATCCTTCAGATTGGCGGAAAACGCGAATTCATCGAATAGATTATTGGCCAAATCGATGCCGCCGTCACCTTGCAGCCTTAGTCCACTGCCAAGGACACTGAAGGATCCGTCAAAGCGGCTCTCCAAGAATGTCCCTGCCAGGCTGATCCCGGTACGCAAACCAAGAGCCCGACCCATCAAGCTCTCCTGCCTCTCATCCAGGTAGACCTCACCCAGCAATCCGTACTGCCCGGATTCGTTGGTTAATTGAAAGGCGGCAAACCGATCTCCGTCGCGCTTGACCAAAGCATTTCCCAGCCATGACGACCATGTTCCGTCACCGATGATACGCGCAGTATAGCCCTGTTCGCTGCCCAACAGGCCAGCGACCGCTCCGCCGGCAGGTGCACGATAATCAAGGTCGAGGTCGAAACGGCCTACGTCCGGCTCGGCTAGTAGCGCCAGATTGATCCGGTCTTCAGCTCCTATGCTGCCTTTAACGTCCAGCTTCACGAAGCTGTCGCGAATATCTACTGAAGCTAGCAGATTGAGGACTTCGTCCCGTTCGGTGGCCACGCCTGCCAAGATGGTCAGATCGACAATTTCCCACCTGTCCACTCGAATATCAAAATCCGGCAGAAGCGGCGCATCGGGGTCTCCGGGTAACAGTTCGGGAGTGCGCATCAGTTCGCCGCGTTTGGCTACCAGCTTCCTCACGTCTAGCCCGCGGCTGATCCATGCAAGCGGCCGCCAATCCAGTTCGACTTCAGAGATCGTGAGAAACACTCCTTTGGTATCGGACAAACGCACGTCTCGCAAAATCGCATCGCGATAAACATCGCCCTCTATCCGGCCTATCTCGATCTTCAGGCCGGAAGCGGGCGCATAGGAGGCAATCTGATCAGCAATGAAGCGCTTTCCAATCGGCGAGTTGAGCGCAGCGAAAGCGAGAAATGCCGCAGCAATTATCGAAGCTAGGAACCATCCGAGACGCTTCACCCAGCGGCGCCTACGAATTTCTGTCGTCTGCTCAGTTTCTTTGAGCAGTTCTGTCTCGGAGTTCCCTGCCATTAGAACGCCTGTCCCAACGAGACGTAGACAGCGACCGGGCTATCGAACAAGGGATTCCGATTGAGCGGAACGCCAACGTCGACCCTGATCGGGCCAAACCCAGTCTTGTAGCGAATGCCAACTCCAGCGCCGTATTGCACAAAACGAAAATCCGGAGTGCTTTGTCTTGATACAGTGCCCAGGTCGAAAAAGGGCACGACCTGCAAAGCACCATCGAGGAAACCGGTGTCAATGCGGGCTTCCGCGCTTAGTTCGACCAAGGATGCCCCACCAGTCGGCTCGCCAAAATCATTGCGCGGTCCAACCGCCTGATAGCCGTAACCGCGCACAGATGACCCACCGCCAGCGTAAATTCGCCGCGAGGGTGCAATTCGGAAAGGTTTCGCGCCAACGATTGTTGCGAATTTCCCTCGTGCGGCCAGAGTGACACCGGTGGCAGCAGGCAAATATGCGCTGCCGTCAGCCTCGATACGAGTATAGAGCTCATCCCTGCCAAACTCGCCGAAGTCGCGCGAGACTTCCGGAGTTACAGCCAGGCTCGCACGGAAGCCGCGTGTCGGATCAAGAAAGGAGTCACTTCCGTCATAGGCGACGCGCCCGAACAGCGCGCCGATCAGGTATTCCTGCCTTAGCCGCGGAATGCCGCCGATCACCCGGTTACGCTCATCTGTGAACAGCGCCCCTGCGCCCAGTTGCCAGCTGAACTCCTTCTGAAAAAGAATATTCGAGATCCGTCCGAATGACGCGCGAATGCCGACTGTCCGCGCCTCGACTGCTTCTGACTTTGTATCGCTTGCGTAGACATCAAGCTCCAATAAGTGATCACGTCCGCGAAAGTTGTTTTTCTGGAAACCTATGGCCGCAGATAGTTCCCTTGTACCAACGACACCACGTAGCCGCAAAGCACCTTCAGACGGAAAAAGGTTACGATGTTCCCAGCTGGCCTGCAGCTTCAGACCATCTTCGGTTCCATAGCCAACCGCGCCGGCAATCGTTCGCAACCGCCCCTTCTCAATCTCGACATCCATCTCGAGCTCGCCCGGCTTTCCGTCAGCAGGCTCGCTGACGGGGCGCGGCGTTATGGTAACCGACGACACAATCCCTGTGGCCAACAGTGCGCGTCGCAAATCTGTTTCGAGACTGCGTTGATAGATGTCGCCGGGCTCGAACCTCGCGATTCCTGAAATGTGTTTGGCTGACAGAAAATCCGGCATGTTGCTGGTGACTTGGCCAAAGCTGTATTTACCACCCGGTTCGACAGGCATCGTCAGATCGCCCTCGCCCCGATCATGATCGATCAGCAGCTCGGGGTCTTCGATCACGGAAAACGGATAACCCGTTTCCAGCAGTTCCGTGGCCAATGCCTCGCGTTGTTCTACAATCCGATCAGAGCGAAGAGGATCGCCGGAAACAATACCGAAAGTCTCTCTTAGCCCGCGATAGTCAGGTGCGGCTTGAAGTCGGCCGAGATCAATAGAGCCAAAGCGATAGGGTTCTCCGGGCAAGATGCCAAAACGAACCACCTGTGCGTCAGAGGCCTCGGTATCCTCATTCAATTCTTCCCCAAACTGCCGCCAAACCCGTGCATCGTAGTACCCATCGGCTCGCAGCAGATCTTGGAGCAGTTCGCGGTCAGCGCGTATGTGAGCAGCTCTCAACGCGACGTTATCCAGCCCCGGATTGATGTCACGAGCATCTCGTAGCGCTCTGAATCGGCCAATAAAGTTTGTCCCGTCCCGCAGGCTCATCAATTCGACAGGAAATGCCAATTCCAACCGGCTGTCGATTCGGACCGACCCTAGCTCAGGTGTTGGGGGTAGCGGTAGATCGTCAATTGACGCGAACGGATCGTCTTCGGATATCTGGCTCGAATCTGGCTGCGAAGAGTCGATATCCAGATCGGGAGGATTAAGTGAGTCTTCGCCAAATGGTGGATCGACGGCGACTTCAGGCCCTTCGCCTTGAACACCCGGATCGCCATTCACTGCCCAGCTTTCCGGCATCGACACCGCATCATCAGGTATCAGATCGTCTAATTCCCGCGCAGCATCCTCGCTTTGTCCGAAGACAGGGCGCGAAACCGCCAGCAAAAGAATCGCGGCCAAAACAAAGGATGATCTTAGATACATGCGAGTTGTTTGCTCAGATTACTGTCGAGTCTCCATCTAAGCAATCAACCATCGTCAAGCCGATCAGTTGCCGGGCGAAATTGCCCTCTTGAAGGCGCATCATTTGGCTTCCCAAGGATTCTCCCAACCGCACAGTGTCGCGAAGCTCTAGCGGACATTTCGACAATTATCTGCCGCCGATAAAGCAGCGTGCATGGAAATCGAATTGGGCATGAATTGTTCGCCGCTAGTCGGCCCATCTCTATTCGGGCATCACCTTTAAAATCCGGCTCGTCTGTCCAGGCTCTTCGGTGAGCAAATAGAGGAAACCATCTGGGCCCGTCCGGACATCTCTGAAACGCAGGTCAAGCTCGCCAAACAACTCTTGTTGTTCCCCCAGCGATCCGTCGGCTTTCATATCTATGTGCCTGACGTGCTTAAGCGCCAAAGCGGACAAAAACAGATCTCCTTCCCAGTCGGGAAACGCCTCCCCTGAATACTGCGCAAAGCCGGACGGCGCGATGGACGGTGTGAAATGGACCAGCGATTGCTCAGTGCCATCTAGCGCTTCAAACGGAGACACGCGTCCACCTGAATAATCGAGCGCGTAGGTCACCGTGGGCCAACCATAATTGGCGCCGCGCTTGATCTCGTTGATCTCGTCTCCGCCTGCCGGACCGTGCTCATTTTCCAGCACGCGTCCATCAGCGGTCAGGATGATGCCCTGCGGATTACGATGCCCGTAGGACCAGATTTCAGGCAACGCGCCTTCCTGCTGCAAAAACGGATTGTCGGCAGGAACCGAGCCATCATCATTCAGTCGAACAATCTTGCCGAAATGATTGTCCAGCGACTGTGCTTCTTCGCGAAAATGGAATGCGTCCCCAACCGGCATCAACAAAGTGTTGTCAGGCAAGAAGACAAAGCGCGCGCCATAATGGTTGCCTTGAATACGGCTTGGAGATGCAGCGAAAATCTGCTCGCCGCCTGAAATTTCGCCATCAGCATAGGTGAAACGCATCAGCAGAAGCGTGTTCTCACCATTCTCCAGTTTGCCGGTGTAAGAGACATAAATCTGGCCGTTCTCCTCGAAACCAGGGTGCAGGACCACATCAAACAGTCCTGCCTGGATGCCGTCACCAAAGTGTACGCCGGGAAACTCACCGTTATCGTTGAAATCGCGCAAGGTACGCTTCGCGCCATCTGTCCCGATCAGAAGCAGCCTTCCTGTCCGCTCAGTCACCAGCATTTTGCCATCAGGAAGAAACGCAAGCGACCATGGGTGGTCGAGGCCTTCGGCAATGGTGGCGATCTGATAATTCACAGGCCCCGGTTCAACGCGCCCTGCAAGCTGGCTGGTCTTTTCACCCGCGTCTGATGCACCTTGATTGGTACAACCCGTCAGCAGCAAACCAGCAGCTAAAATCGAAAGCGTGAATGAAGAAGTTCGCATCGCAAATCTCTGTATCATGGAGCCTACTATACCTATTGAACGTCGAGATTGGTTTGTCCACCGCACCCTGCGGGGTTGATCCATTGAACGATGCTTCTAGTCTTGCGGCGTAACAGGAGCGCAGTTGTATGAAATTTGTCCGCTGGATTGGTGCATTGCTGGTTGCGGCTTTTAGCACCTATGTGATTGGCGTCATCGCCAACTCTCAATTCGTGATGAACGCGCATGGCGTGCCGATCAGCCTTACCGAGCGCGTAAATATGACTGCCTTTGATGTATCGAACATGTGGCTGTATTTCGTTGTCATCCTGGTCGCATTGTTGTTGGGTTTTTTGATCGCAATGGCCGTAAAACGGCTGTTGCCCGGACTTTCCCGATTTGCCTTTCCCATAGCGGGAGCAGCCGCGATCGGTGCAACTCTTGGGCTTATGTATCTTCAATTCCAGACCGTCCCAATTAGCGGTGCACGTTCGGGTCTGGGATTTACCTCACAAGTCTTGGCCGGCGGATTTGGCGGCTGGGTATTCTCTAGGATCGCGAGGAAGCAGAACGCTGCAACGACCAATTGATTGAATCATTATAGACTTGTTAGCTGGCAGAGCGTTCGCGCTTTCAGAGCGACTAATTTTACCGGAGAAATTGATGACCGAGTTTCCTGCTACCACGGGAGAATACAAGCAAGGCAAACGCAACGCGTTCACGCGCTTCCTCGATGGAATTGAGTGGCTCGGCAATTTGCTGCCGCATCCAGTCACGCTGTTTGCGATCCTTGCGTTCGGTATAGTGCTGCTGTCCGGCCTTTTGGGCTGGATGGGCGTCGCGGTGGTCGATCCAAGGCCAGCCGGTGCGCCGGGCGTGGCTGAAGATGGCATGATCCGCGCGGTCAGCTTGATGGACGGTGACGGCATTCGCCGTATCTTCACCAATCTCGTCGACAATTTCACTGGCTTTGCGCCACTTGGCGTCGTCCTTGTCGCGATGCTCGGCGTGGGCGTGGCGGAGAAGTCTGGATTGCTCTCCGCCGCCGTGCGCAGCATGGTGCTCTCCGCGCCACCCAAGCTTGTGACAGTCGCGATCGTGTTTGCGGGGATCGTGTCAAACACCGCCTCGGAAGTCGGATATGTCGTTCTGATTCCTCTCGCAGGTGCGATATTCTACGCACTCGGGCGGCACCCTCTAGCTGGCATGGCAGCGGCTTTTGCAGGGGTTTCAGGCGGATATAGCGCGAACTTACTGATCGGCACAATTGACCCTCTGCTAGCCGGTATCACGCAGGAGGCCGCGAGGCTGATCGCGCCGGAATACACGGTAGTGGCAACCGCGAACTGGTATTTCATGGTCGCCTCGACCTTCCTGATAACTATCATCGGATCGCTGGTTTCGATCTACATTGTCGAACCCAAACTCGGAGAATACGATCCCTCCGGCGCTGACCCGACGATCCTTGATGATCGGATGATGGAGCCAGTTTCCTCGGACGAGCGTAAAGGGCTACGCTGGGCAGGCTATGCTCTGCTGGGTGTATTGGTGCTGATGGCGTTAACGCTAGTTCCCGAATGGGGCGTGTTCCGCAATCCGGAAACCGGCGACCGGATCGACAGCCCATTCTTCGATGGATTTGTTGTGTGGATCCTGATTTTCTTTGTCATGCTCGGCTACGCCTATGGCCGCGCGGTGGGAACGATGAAGACTGACCGCGACGTTATCGACGCGATGGCAGCGGCGCTCTCTTCACTCGGGCTTTACATCGTGCTGGTGTTTTTCGCCGCACAGTTCGTTGCTTTCTTCGGCTGGACCAATTTGGGTGCGATCACTGCAGTTACCGGTGCAAACTTTCTGGTCGAGACCGGAATGACAGGGCCTGCGATATTCTTCGCTTTCATCCTTATCTGCGCAATCATCAACCTCTCGCTTGGCTCTGCGAGTGCACAGTGGGCAGTCACTGCCCCAATCTTTGTGCCTATGCTGATGCTTATCGGCTATGCGCCGGAGGCAATCCAAGCAGCCTACCGGATAGGCGATAGCACGACCAATATCGTAACGCCGATGATGAGCTATTTCGGACTAATTCTTGCCTGGGCAACGCGATATGACAAGAATCTTGGCGTGGGTACACTAATAGCGATGATGCTGCCCTATTCGATGTTCTTTATCGCTTTCTGGTCAGTTTTCTTCTACCTTTGGACCTTCGTTCTTGGGTTGCCAGTTGGACCAGGTTCGCCAACTTTTTACACGCCCTGATTACCAAGAACTCGTCTCCATTTAGCGGATGCGCTTCTCAACCAAGGCAACCACTTCAGACTTCAAGGAGTTCAGCAGTGACATGACTTGCGGATCGCGCAGGTCAGCAGGGAAGTTCCTAAGAAAGAAACCGTCGACCATTGCAAGGATTGTCGCAGCGAGCGAACGGGCCTCATTCTCTTCGATTTTGAGAGCAGATCGCTCAATAATCGTTTCCCAAGTGGTCTGGCTTACGCGATAGCTTTGATCGCTGAATTCCTTGAAGCGAAGATTATAGATCGCAACATGACCAAGAATTAGCCAGACGACCGCGTGCGGTCGATTTAACTCCGCGACATGCCAATCAAAGGCCTGCAGGATACCTTCAATCCCGCTTGCTTGTGATTTCTCGAAAATGAACGCGCTCCGGTCGTAGTCGGCTTGGGCGCGTTCGCATATTGCCAGAAACAGATCGTCCTTGGTCGGAAAGTAATACTGCAAATTGCCAAGGCTAATCGAGAGCCGCTTGGCGATTTCCCGCAGCGAAAAGCGATCGTAGCTGTGCTCTCCTAGCGCCTTCAACGTCTCACGAAGGATCTGCTCGCGTCGATCGGATGGCGGGGCCTCATTTGTCGTAGTCTTAGCCATGAAACCGCTCCTTCTGACTTGAAACGCCCCGTAATCCATCCGGATGAAATTTAATGCCAGAGTTTTACATGGCTGCGAACTTTTCTTTCCAATGTGCTCTCTATGATTCGGGTTTACAGCCCAAGAACCCGTCGACCTGCGCATTGCTGCGGACCAGAGTCTCATCTGTCAGCAGTAGTCAGGACAAAGTGACGGTGCTGTCAGTCGGAAACTACCAATCTCGACTTGGCAAAGCGGCTCAGAACAAAAAGATCAAGGCTTGCCAGTGTCGTCAAGTTGCAGCACTCTCCTTGCTTGCATTCCTTTGGGAGAGAGTATTTGGAAAGCACCGAAGCGATGACGCCAATTGATCGAGAAGCAATAAGGCGCAAATACGCTATTGAGCGCGACAAGCGCCTAAGAGCTGACGGTGGAGCTCAATATAAGCGGTTAGAAAGCGAGTTTTCGGACCTAGCCGCTGATCCCTACAACCCAGTGGTCGCGCGCGAAGCAGTAAACGACCACGTGACATTTGCGTTTATTGGCGGCGGATTTGCAGGTCTTGTCGTTGGCGCGCGTCTGAAAGAAGCCGGTATCGACGACTATCGCATCATCGACAAGGGCGGTGATTTCGGCGGGACTTGGTACTGGAACCGCTACCCCGGCGCGCAATGCGATACGGCGTCGATGATTTACATGCCGCTGCTCGAAGAGACCGGTCATATGCCGAGCGAGAAATACGCCCATGCCCCAGAGATCCGCGACCATTGTTCGCGCATTGGCGAGCATTATGGTCTTTACGAAAATGCGATGTTTCATACCCGTGTGACTGACCTTGCCTGGGACGAGACGCAAAAGGTTTGGCAGATACAAACAGACCGTGGTGATAAATTCACAGCCAAATATATCGGCATGGGAACTGGGCCACTTCATGTTGCAAAGCTGCCCGGCCTGCCCGGCATCGAGAATTTCGCAGGCAAGAGCTTCCATACCAGCCGCTGGGACTATGCTTACACAGGGGGCACACCTGAAGGCGAGCCGATGTCCAAGCTTTCAGACAAGCGAGTGGCGATCATCGGTACTGGCGCGACCGCGGTTCAATGTGTGCCCCATCTGGCTCGTGACGCGAAAGAGCTATTTGTATTCCAACGCACGCCGTCATCGGTCGATGAACGGAACAATGCTGCAATCGATCCAACTTGGTTCGGCGGCGTGAATGAGCCCGGCTGGCAGAAGAAATGGCAAGACAACTTTGTCGCCAATCTTGGAATGGGGTTCCCTACCGAGGATCTCGTAGATGATGGTTGGACTGATCTCGGCAAGAGGATTCGCTCCCAAGTCATTGGATTGGCGCCAGAGCAACGCACACCCGCGAACATTATGGCGGCGTGGGAAGATGCTGATCACGGCAAGATGGAGGAAATCCGGCAGCGAGCCGCGACAGTCGTCAATGATCCGCAAACAAGCGAGAACCTCAAAGCCTGGTACCGCCAATTGTGCAAACGACCATGTTTCCATGACGAATATCTCCAGGCCTTTAATCGCCCCTCGACGCATTTGATTGATACCGACGGCAAAGGCGTGGAACGGATCACGGAAAAGGGTGTGGTCGCGAATGGCGTCGAATACAAAGTCGACTGCATAATCTATGCCTCGGGTTTTGAGGTGAGCACTGATTTCGTTTCCCGGTCAGGCTACGACGTTACCGGCCGCGGCGGGATCAAGCTCTCCGAATATTGGCAGGACGGCATGCGCTCGTTCCACGGGTTGCACGTCCATGGCTTTCCGAACCTGTTCTTTGTTCAGCAGAACCAGGCGGCCGCTTTCATAGCAAACTACCCTCACAATCTGGTCGACCACGCAGAGACGGTCGCGACCGTGGTCAAGCATGCACAGAAGAACAGCTATCAGGAAGTCGAACCAACCGAAGAGGCTCAGGAGAAATGGGTTGCTTTCCTATTGACCGGCCCCGGTGCAAGGATTGGCAACATCGAGTGCACGCCGGGTTATTACAACAATGAAGGGCAAGGCTTTGGCGAACAGGAACGCTTTGCGCTCGGGCACCCCGCAGGCGCCCAAGGTTTTTTCAATCACATTGAAGCTTGGCGGAATAGCGGAAGCTTTGAAGGACTTGCCTTCAAATAGCGTAGCTTGATCGGAGGCGCCCAAAAGAAAAACTCAAGTGCCAGGCCGGTACTAGGCAGATGGGCGACAGCGAAAACTGACCAAAGCGGGGGAGTGATCTCGCATTGATCGAACCAAAATCATAGGAGGTTGAACGCGGAAAGTCCCTATTGAAGGCAAGGCTCGATTTCTGGCTGAGTCTCCGAGTTCATTTGCACCGAATATGGCTAGGCGATTGCTGACACTAACCAGGCTTTGCAGGCCATTATGATCCCTTTGTCTTCAACATAATGCCTCTCGAACAGAGCTTTCAGATCGGCGCTCGCCCTTTCCTGAATGTGCGCCTCTTGCTCGGCAAGGACACGTCCAACGCCTAGCGAGGACAAGACAAAACGTACAGCCTCTTCGGGTTGTGTTCCCGGCCCACCAATAGGTTGGCCAGCCTCATAAGCTTCAATTTCGATCTCGCTGAACCCACCACCGGCGAGAACCTCGCGCAGGTAGCCCACATCCTCGAAAGCGAACGGACCAGGAGCACGAGGTTCAGCAGGCGGGATGTCGACATGCTTTCGCACCACCCCCATCATCTCCATCATCCAAAGATTATCGCGCGGAGGTCCCCATACGCAGAGATCAATCCGAGCCCCCGGCCTAAGCAAGCTGTGAAGATTGGCGAAAGCCGGTATCGGCTCCTCGAAAAACATCGATCCAAAGCGCGAAAACAGCCTGTCAAAGGGCGCCTCTTCCAGCGTCACTGATCCGGCATCAGCGCAAATGAAGCGGACGTTTGATGCATTTTGCTCAGAGGCCCGCCTTCTGGCCACGTCGACAAGCATAGGCGCGACATCGACTCCAACGACTTCACCACTGGCGCCAACGAAGTCTGCGATTGCGAATGTTGTCGCACCGCCCCCACAACCGATATCCAGAACTCGCTCGCCCTCCTGAAAGCCAGCGCGGTCGATAGCGGCCGAGCCAATCGGATGGATCATAGCTTCCAGCCGATCAAGATTGGCAAGCCATCGCTCACCCATCTCACCGGCCCAATCTTCACCTTTCAACGCCTCTGACGGCTTGGCTCCTGCTTCAGTCATGGTTTAACCCCCATCAGTTCCAGTTTCCTGTTGCCTTAGTTGAACATGTTGAGGAGCAGCATCCATGCTCTCACTGCTCCGGTGCACTTTGGTACAATTAGAGGAACGCGGCCATCTCGTACTATTTTGGTCCTCGGTGCCACGGCATCGTTCATCTTTCCCGACAGTTAAGTACCGTACGGCCATTGGTTTCCTGTGCCGAAAGTACTGTGAGCTCGCGCTTGGGCTGAAGACGGAAGATCTCGCGCGAAAGTGGGTTAATGAAATGGGTCTCGATGCGATTGGCAATGCCTCGCCCGCCTTCGAACCAGTCGGTTAGGCAAAGATCGCGTATCTCACCCAGCGCCCCTTCCTCGATTATTACCTCGACCGCATGCTCTGCCCGAACCGCATCTTTCACACGCTCAATTATGGCAAGGAAGATTTCATAGGCGACCGATCCGCTAATGAACTCGAAGGCAACGATATTTTGTCCAAGGCGATTATAAAGTTCCGGCCGGTGCAGTTCGAGCCGGAAATGGTTGCGGACCGCCTCAATCAGCTTTCCCTCAAGCTCGGCATAAGTGTCACCAGGAAGAATGTTCATGCCCAAGTTCTGGGTGTGGTCTTTGCTAATCATACCAATGTTCGAGGTGAAGATGATCAGCGCTTCGGAGAAGTAAGCGGTCGATCCGCGCGAATCCGTGAGGCGGCCTTCGTCAAGTATCTGAAGGAACATGTCTAGAATACGCGGGTGCGCCTTTTCTACTTCATCGAAGAGCACGACGCTGAAAGGCTTCTTGTGCATCGCATTGACCAGCTGGCCGCCGTGTTCATGCCCGGGATATCCTGGCGGTGCGCCGATCATCCGGTTAATCGAATTCTCTTCCATAAACTCCGACATATCGAAGCGATGGCAAGCCGTATCTTCACCGAAAAGTAGCTCGGTAATTGCCTTTGCAAGCTCGGTCTTGCCTACCCCGGTTGGTCCAGCGAGAAACAAGACACCACGCGGGCGACTATGGCGAGAACTGGTTTGTGAGCCCGACAAGCCGACGATCGAGCGAACGAGGATATCCAGCGACTTCTCTATCGCACGTTTCTGTCCCTTCACACGCTTCGACAGGATCTCCTCTGCTCTTGTCACACGGGCACGCATAATCTCCGATTTCCACGGGTTCCGACGCGTTCCGAGCCGATCCATGCGGATCGCATCAGCAATGTCATTTGTTGGTATACTCTCGGCCTCAGCCAATTCGGCGACCTTGCGCATACCCACGAGAGTCATGCTGTCGGCTTGGAGCGCAAATTGCTCCAGGAAGGATGAAATTCCGTCATCATCCAAATCGCCATGGTCGCAAAACAGCGGCAAGAGTGTTTTGGCAAAGACGTGCCTGTCCTCCAGGTTCGGAAGTTCGACGAAGACTTCGCGCAGCGTGTCATTGCCGCTGGTGAACCAAGCAGGTAAATCGCCAGGCCTGTCGATCAGCCAGACGGTCGGGCCGACATTCGTGTCTGTACGATCCAAGGCTTGCTGTGCCGAATGATGCGCTTCGATGAGAACTTCAGAAAGCCCGAAGGGGCGTGCCTCGTAGAGATGCGAGGCGTAGTCGACGAGGAATAGCAGCCTCATCGTGGGGATAGTTGTGACCACCTTGTGTATCCGCACGAACTCTTCGGGAGTGTCGATCCTACTCCCCAGCGGAATGCCTGCTTCGGCAATCGCATTCGCCAGATTTTCGTCGCATTGCGGATGCAAACTCAGCCCTGCATCAGAGTCATACTGGATTAGCCCGTCGAAGCCCTTCTCTTGGGAAATGCGCCAGAGCACATCATCGAAGCGAACAAAGTCCATCCGGTCTTGAGCAGCAAAAGGGAACAAGTCTCTGAGATTGCCCGTAACCGCGAAATGCGTTCGCCGGTCCAGTCCGGAACTGAATTCGTCGAACCAGACCGGAGCGGCGCTACTGCTTTCCTTGTCAAGCTGCAGCCCCAAGACATTCGTTGGGCGATGCGGTCCGGTCAACTCATCCATCTCTCTCCCCCTGCGGTACAATGAAGACTACTCAGTCGAGCAGCAAAAGGATGACATGTCGTTGACTCCAGTCAATCTTCAGCCCCCAATATACTATGATCAGGTACCATTTCTCACACCATAAGGGATGGCGGGCAATAGATGGCGGTGGAAGCAGTCAGGCGCTTTTCGCTCCGAGTACGCAATTTGGTACCACCAAACAGCCCTGCGGAGAAAGCCGGCCTGTGAGGGCAGGATGCTCTCTAAATTCCGTTCTCCGCGGTACCGGGTCACGGCCCAAACCCCGCAGAACTGCGGGGTTTTGCGTAGCAACTTCTCACATGTCAGGAATGGCCAAGACTAAGTGGCGGTGGAAGCAGTCAGGCGCGAACTCATCTCCTTATGCCCCCTAAAATGCGATGGCTCCTTGGTGACCCAACGTTTTTCGCGCCAGAGCTTGCCCTGCTTCAACACAATCATCGATAGATTGCTCGTTCAGCCAGGCATCTAGGAAACCACCGTTAAACGCGTCTCCAGCCCCGCTAGAATCTACCACTTGGGTTGGTTCTGCTGGAAGCAACCTTGGCTCTGGGCTCTTACTTGTCGCGACAACGCAGCCTTTCTCTGCCGCCTTGACCGCGACGGTATTGCATCCTGCAGCAAGCCAACGACGGGCGATCTCATGCTCCTCAGCCTTGGAGCTCCATAGATCTTGCTCGTCAGTGTTTGTCGGCAAACCGATTGTGCAAACGCCCATCGCTTTTTGTGATGTTGCTTCCGCAATGGTCAAACTTGGCCAAAGGGCAGGCCGGAAATTGCTGTCATATGCGACAGCGGCTTCGCGGCTCTTCCTTGAAGAGGCGAGCTTCAGCAATTTCTCGCGGCCTTCGCCTTCTGCAATCGCTAGAGAGATGAGGCTGAAATAGACTAGCCTCGCCTCGGCAGCTTCTTCGAGCGCTTCAAGAATGCCCGGCAAGTCGAACATTTCGCGAGCTGCGCTGCGATCTCGCCAGTAAAGAAAGCTCCGCTCACCATGTTGATCTAGGTGGATCGCGTAAATCCCGGGATTACGGGTCGGATGTCGAAGAACGTATCGGGTATCAATTCCTTCCGCTGACCAAGCGGCAATCATCGCATCGCTGATAGGATCAGTTCCAAGCGCTGTTACAAACGCAACTTCGTGGCCGGCTCTCGCAAGATGGATGGCCGTGTTGAGCGTATCCCCGCCGTAACGGAGGCCCTCGCCGCCATGGCTGTGATACTCCAGCATCGCCTCGCCAAAGATAAACGTCGTCATTGTTCCACTCGATAAAACTCTTCGCCATCGCTTGAACTTGGAATTTGCGTCTTCCTGAGTGCTTTAGCCTCGCCACCTGTCACAGAATAGCCAGCGTCAGAGACCTCGCAAATAGGCGCTAATCTCTTGATCCTGCGAGTTGGGGTAGAAGTACTCTTCAAACCGCTCTCCGGAAATCGCTGTCTTCAACAACTCCTGATCGGCGTTCTTGAGGATCGTAAGCATGTCATGGCAGGAGACTTTTTTGAGGTCAGCAAGGATGCCACGATTCTTCGCCATGACCTCGGCGCGCTCTTTTGGGTATCCCAAGCCAGGTTCGTTCTCGAAAAGCTTGCGATAACAGTCTTGCAAATTGAGTTCGGCCGCCCAGCCGAATCCTTTCGCATAGGGCATGGCAATCGCATTGCCTGCATTGATCTGGCTGAACAAGAATGCGTCGGTCGGATCGATGACAAGCCCGCAGAAAACCCCTGGCATCGCATTGAGCGCAAGCATAGAGCCCATTCCCGTACCGCAGCCTGTGACGACAAAATCCGCAGCTCCGGAGTTAAGCAAAGCTCCTGATAAAAGCCCGTTCATGGGATAGGTCAGATGGGCCCTATCTTCAGGCGTATACATTCCGTAGTGAAAAACCTGATGGCCCATTGGTTCAACAACTGAAGTCAGAGCATCATGGATCAATTCGCTCTTCGCGGCCTGGCTGTTCTCAACGATCAATGCAATCTTCATATTCTGCGTTCTCTCATCTGGCTCTCATCTGGCGGAAAAGCTCGCGTTCAAGCTTAAACGGTAACTCGAAATCTCAAAACTAGGTAACCGGTGTCATCTTTTGATGCAAGCTCCGATTTGGCTTGCAAGATCTCCGCCAGCCGCTTCACTCAAAGGTCGATTAAATTATTGATTTCAAGAATAATTTATAACTGTGCGTCTTGATACAATTCGATACTTGTTCTTTTAACTCACCCGTGTTCTTCTCTCGTCGTGCAGGAGAGACAGAATGTCAGATCACATGTGGAGTGTAGCTCTTACCCGGTTCGGGTATGGCCGTTTCCCATCAGCTGCCCTGGATGGGAGCCCAAAGGCTTGGCTCAAGTCACAAGTGGAGCAATATGACCCCTATCCTCGAGAACTAGATAGTCTTCCTTCTTCCACTCCATTGGTTCGCGAGTTCGGCGCCTTTCGCCGTCTTCGCAATGCCGATGAGGAAGCCAAGCGTACTGCCAGACGCGCTTTGCGGGGACACCTGCGTGAGGCGATTTCAGCACGCATTGAACTCTCCGCCCGAACCCTTGCGCCCTTCGCAGAACGGATGGTCCAATTCTGGGCCAATCACTTTGCCGTCTCAACGGAGAAGCCGGGGACTGGTCCGCTGGCAGGTAGTTTCGAGGCTGAAGCTATTCGGCCCCACGTTTTCGGGCGCTTCTCGGACATGCTTAAGTCCGCCGAACTCCATCCAGCCATGTTGCTGTATCTGGATCAAGCCCAATCGATTGGTCCCAACAGTCAACGTGCTCGAAGAGCGGCGCAATCCGGCAGACGGAGAGCCGGCCTCAACGAGAATCTTGCCCGTGAAATTCTCGAACTCCACACTCTGGGAGTCCGATCAGGTTACTCGCAGGCAGATGTTACAAGTTTTGCAAAGGCATTGACTGGGCACACCATTCCCGCCGTACGTCGTCGTGGACGGGGCACGAACGAGCCATATACTTTCGTACAGAATTTGCACGAACCTGGACCCAAGACCGTCCTCGGCAAAATTTATCGGGAAAATGGCGCACGCGAAGTAGTGCAAATTCTTGATGATCTGGCAGCACACCCTGCGACAGCCAAGCATGTCGCCACAAAACTGGCTCGGCATTTCACGTCTGACGATCCTCCAAGCTCGCTCATCGATCGGTTGAAGGCACGATTCATGGCAACGGATGGAGATCTGAAGGCAGTTACGTTGGCATTGCTCGACTCTCCAGAAGTGTGGGGTCCCGAGCGGCGAAAATTTCTCAGTCCTTGGGATTGGAGTATCGCTTCGCTGCGCGCGGTTGAGCCAGCGGAGTTTGACCCAATGGCGGTCCGCAGAATCATGGTCAATCTTGGTCAGGATCTTTGGAAGCCAGGGTCGCCGGCCGGCTTTGACGACACAGTAACTCGATGGGCCGCCCCCGAAGCGTTGCACCGGCGTGTCGAAGCCGCTCAGGCATTCGGCAGGCGAGGGTCTGGCAAGGATGCACGAGCAATAGGACCGTTGCTCTACCCCGGCGTATGGAGTGACCATAGCGCGCTTGCGGTCGCGCGAGCAGAAAGTCCAGCACAGGCAATGGCGCTGCTGCTGGCGAGCCCGGAGGCGATGTGGCGATGATCATTAACAGGCGAAAACTTCTAGGCGGCAGCGCTGCTGCACTCGCCGTCGCAGGGCTTCCCAGAATTTCGTTTGCTGCGCAGAGCGGCACTGCGAAACGGCTCGTATTTATCCTTCAACGCGGGGCTGCGGACGGATTGGGCATTCTCGCACCCGTGGGCGATCCTTCTTATTCCACATTGCGAGGAATGTTGGCTGAAGATTATGCGGAAGCGCCTCAGATAGGTGGTCTGTTTGCCCTCCATCCTGCACTCATCAATTCTGCGAAAATGTATGCCGACGGAGAGATGATGGCAGTTCACGCGGTCGCATCGGGCTACCGTGATCGATCACATTTTGACGGACAGAATATCATAGAGAGTGGCGGATTGAGGCCATATGAGCGCAAGGATGGTTGGCTGAACCGGTTGCTCGGATTGCTGCCCGAAGGCGAGAATTCCGGACTTGCCATTTCCCAGAACATTCCGCTGGCTTTGCAAGGCCAGAACAAATCCGGCTCCTACGCTCCATCGCGCCTGCCCGATGCTGCAGATGATTATATGCGGCGGATTGGCCATCTCTACATGGGCGACGAACGGCTTCACATGCTTTGGGAAGAGAGCGTCGCGACCCGGACCGTGGCTGAAAGCATGGGCGGTGCCGGCAATATGCGTCAATCAGCGGAGGTAGGCGCATTGGCTGCCCGTCTCCTGACGGCCAAGGATGGTGCTCAAGTTGCGATGATCGAGACCACTGGCTGGGACACGCACAATGGCCAACGTCAGCGTTTAGGACGCGAGCTGGGAAATCTCGATACGCTTATCAGTTCGTTGAGGCGAGGCCTGGGCACTGTTTGGAACGATACACTCGTTGTTGTCGCGACAGAATTCGGCCGCACTGCAGCCGTGAACGGAACCAACGGCACCGATCACGGCACAGCTTCCACCACTTTGCTTTATGGTGGAACGCTGAATGGTGGAACTGTGCTCGGTGATTGGCCAGGTCTTAGGCAAAATGACCTTTATCAAGGACGAGATTTGAAGCCGACCAGTGCTCTTGAGACAGTGATTGCCACCTCATGCGCGACCCATTTCAATCTCGATCCTGAATTGACCAAGCGGACCCTCTACCCTGACTTGCAGCTCAGATGAATTCTAAGTGTCAGACTTCAGGAGGCTGATCGTAAGCCAGTCTGAAACCGACATTTGATGCGCCCAGTCCTGGATCGCGACCTTGCCGGCTTTCTGGGCGGTAACGCTGGCAATAGTTAGGCGCGCAAAGATAACTGCCGCCTTTCATCACGCGGCTGGCCAAGCCGGGATTGAGCGGGTCATAGGCCGCATTTTCGCTGGGGCCGCGCGGATTGTCCTGCTCTGCTGGATCGTGGCCGGGGCGAAAATAGTCTGCAGTGACTTCCCAGACGTTGCCGACCATGTCGTAAAGCCCATAGGCGTTTGGTTCGAAGCACCCGACCGGTGCGATGCCTTTGAAACCGTCGCTACCTTCATTGACTACCGGAAATACGCCTTGCCAACTGTTCGCGAAGCGGGGATCGGGTTGCTCGGTGTATTTCTCCGCGCCTGCACTAGCGGCAAATTCCCACTCAGCCTCAGTTGGAATCCGGCCGCCTTTCCAAGCCGCATAGGCAAGCATATCGTCCCAAGCGAGGTGCACCACAGGCTGGTCAGGCTGTGCTTCGGGTCCGTCTGGCCCATAGGGTCTTCGCCAGTTTGCCCCTGGCAGATACTCCCACCAGTCGCTGTAGCGGCTTGATGGTCGTTCAGGTGGAGTAAAAACGGCAGAGCCAGGCTCCAGCATGAAGGCTGGGATCTGCTCCACCGGAACGCCAAACTGCGCAGGATCGACCGGTTTTTCCGCGACAGTCACATAGGCCGTTGCATCAACGAATTCGGCGAATTGGTGATTGGTAACTTCGTGCGGATCGATCCAGAATCCACTCACGATTGTCTGCCGTTCCGGGCCTTCCTCCGCGTATAGGGCATTACTGCCCATCACGAATGTACCGCCATCAATCCGCACCGGTGTACGGGAGGGCTGATTGCAGGTTACAACTGCCGCAAAATCGCTCGCCTTGGTCGGCGTTGGCGCACTCGCATCTTTGCTTGGTGGCGCGTTGCACGCGGCGAGCCCACAAATCGCTGCAACGGCCACTAACTTGTGCATTAGCACCATACCAATTGAAGCCGAAGTTGAACCATTCGGCACCTTCTAACGGGAGCTCGCGGCCCTTACCACCGGGCCGTTCTCACCGAGCAGATACATATTGCGCCTGTCAGTACCACGCAGCCGCTCTGCCACGATAAGTTTGGCGTCAGGATGGGCATTACGGATGAAGCTACTGATCGCAAAGTTCGCGTTGGGCCTGCGCAGCAATTCGCGTGTCTTCACGAAGCTCTCGCCACCGTCTTTGCTTTCCCACCAACTGACATTGCCTTCACCAGTTTGGTTTTGAGATGCGAGAACGAAACGAACATGTTCCGGTTCTACCGGATCAATTGCACCGTTAGAGATGGGTAGAATACCTGGGTTGCCGCCAACCCACTCGCTACCTGTCCAGCGATAATGGCGCATTTCTTTAGGGCCACCAGTTTTGGTTACACCCAAGTCCTCGCCCATAGTAATGCCAATATGCGGATACCCCTTGTTGTCCAATGCAACTGGGCCATTGAAGGACCAGAGCGCACCCGACCGGGCAACTAGGGTCTTCTCTTCTGCCACCTCACGTGTCAGCGGCATTGGCAAGGCTTCACCCTGAATGTTGCGCCACCGATTTTCGCCAGTGTCGAAGACCATGTAATATATGTCCTGGCGATTGGCTGTGTGGCCCCGTGCATCAGGCGCACCGTCGTTGTCCCAGCAAAGATGGTAGTCAAAATTGACAATAATCTCGTCGCCAATTCCCTTGGTGACATAGGGATACCAACTGTCGACTGCAGGCAAATCATCCCGGCGCTTGTGCTTTAGGAAGGACACAGGCTCCCCGAAGGTGCGACCATTGTCGGTCGACTTGTGATAAACCCAGTCGCTTCGATGCGCCCCGTGACGATAGAAAAGATAGATGTCGCCATTGTCCATTTTGACCACCTGATTGTAAGTGCCAAAGGGCGGGATCGTGTCGAGTTCTTCCCACTCGGTGATGTCATATGGCCGCTTAGACACGACGTGCTTGTTTTCGCCGTAGTGATGGTTGCCTAGCGGGTTTTCCCCGTGCACCTCACGCAGTCCGCCATGTCCGCCGAAAAAGATATGGATGTATCCAGCGTCATCAATGATCAGCGTGGGTTTGCCATGGTTATCAATTTTGCGGCTTGGGTCTTTTCCCATAGCGCTCGTACCGGCCTTGAACGGACCGAACCACTCGCCGGTCTCATGGTTGTAGGTCGCAACATAGGGGTCCTCCAGAGGTCCCTGATAGCTGACATAGGTGATGCCATCGAGGTGCTCGCCCGCCGGGTGTTGGATAACGGCAACGGCATTCCCTAAACCATTGTCCGCAAAGTGATCCGTGTATTCAGCAGCAGATTCGCTGGATGCCGTCTCTAGATAGGCAGGACTACAGCCAGCGATTGCCAAGCCCAACGAAACAGCAAGGGCAGATTGGAGTATAGAGTGCTTCATCGACATATGTTCCTGGCTTACTCGCTATCAATCATTTCAGCGGCGAACAGCAAAGCGCCGCCAGCCGCATAAAGCTGGCTGGATTCGCGCGTAGTTGCCTGCGGGTCTTTACCGATTTGCTGAACCCAGCCGACCTTACCGTCTTCCGTTACAGCCGCTCGGATGGCGTCCCATGCCTTGTCCCTGGCATTTTCGTATTTCTCACCTTGCAGCAGACCGTTGTTTAGGCCCCACGCGAGCCCGAAGCCGAAAAAGGCTGTACCGCTGGTTTCGGGGTTAGTTAGGTACTCCGGGTCCATCAGCGAAGTCGGCCAATAACCGTCTTCGCGCTGGATCGAGACCAGTTGATCGGCGAGCGTGAGAAATGTTTCTCGCATAAGTGGCAATTCTGGGTGGTCGTCAGGCAAAGCATCGATGAACCGGGCTAGCCCTGCAAACACCCAACCGTTTCCGCGGCTCCAAAAGACGGGTTTGCCATTGGGTGTCTTCGCATCAAAGTAGCGGCTGTCACGGAACAGCAGACCGGTTTTGGGGTCTTGCAGATATTCGATCACAGCACGGGTTTCAGACGCAGCGTAGTCTGCGTACTTGGGATCGCCAGTTACACGGGTGGCAAGCGCCCAGGAAGGTGGTGCCATGAAGATCGCATCCGCCCAGCACCACCGTTTTTGGCAATCGCCCTCTTTTCCTTCTTGAGTTGGAGGCGTGAACTCAAGGCTGACGGTGTAATTCTGATCGATTATATGATCGAACTGCTCCGCGGATTTTTTCATCAGCTCGGGAGTGCCATCGCGCAATGCTACAGCAGCATAGATGGCCGCAATTGCCTGATCATCGCCGTGCCAGGGTCGGTCGCCCAGCTCAGTCCCGAAATCATTCGAAAGCTGACGCAGTCGAGAGAGCAATGCTGGATCGTTTGTCTTGGCAGCGAAGTGATCGAGGCCAATGTAGAATGCTGCTTTCACCCAACCACGAGAATAGGATGTCTGAGGATACTGAAACTCGATATAACGCAGATCATTATTGGCTCGAAGCTGCCACTGGGCAACTGCACAGCCGATCTCGATCACACTGGCTTCAGCTGGGTTGTTGAGTGCAGGTGCGCGCCAACCCGGAACAACTGTGTCGCAACCCACCGGCGGTGGTAAAGCCCGATCGCCGTGAATCTCCGTATGATCATCAGCGGCTGTCGCAGTTCCAACACCTAGCAAAACACAGCTCGCAGCGAGGCCTGACAATACCGAATTCTTCATGTTCGTTCTTCTCCCGAGCAGCATTAAGATAGTTCAATGACTTGGCTTTCTTTCGACCTTGGCCCTGCGCCATTGCATTCCAGACTCGTTCATTTACAATCAATTTCGCGCATAGACAAGCATGGTGCAATGCGCGGCTGAACGGGAGGCATGTGTGACTCAGGTTTCGCGGAGAGGATTTTCAATTGGCGCCTTGGCGAGCACCGCTTTGCTGTCTGGTTGTTTTCCAAACGGTCAATCAGCGCAGGAAAGCACAGCGAAGAATTTTCTCTTCTTTTTGGTCGATGATCTTAATGACTGGGTCACCGCGCTTGGTGACCATCCGCAGGTCAAGACACCCAACATCGACTTGATGGCCAGATCTGGGACAGTCTTTGCCAATGCACATGCACAAGCGCCGATCTGTGGCCCGTCCCGCGCCAGCCTGTTCTCAGGACTGTATCCCGCGCAAACCGGCATTTACGGGCAGATCCCTGATGATCGTCTGGAAGCCGCCATTGCCGCCGTGTCTCCGACGCAACTGCTGCCACAATATCTGCGAAGCCAAGGTTACTACGTTGCCGGATCGGGCAAAGTGTCTCACCAGGGCGGCCTCGACAGTATGTTCGACGAGTATGCTGGGCGTAGGGGTGAAAATCGCGGTATGTATGGTCCGGGGCCAGCCGAACGAATGAAATGGTTTGACGGACGTACCCATACCGATTGGGGTGCCTACCCTGATAGTGATGAAGACATGTTCGACTTTCAGACGGCCACGTTTGGTGTCGATTTCCTATCGCGTCACATGCAGGAGCGCGGCGACAAACCGTTTATGTTAGCGCTCGGCTTCGTTCGCCCGCACGTGCCTTGGTATGTTCCGCAGCGCTGGCTCGACAAGTTTCCACTGGACGAAATCGAAATGCCCGTGGTCCGCGAGAATGATCTCGACGATGTACCGCAAGCGGGACGAGATTTGGCTGCAGTGCCGCAAATGCCAACTTTGGAATGGGCTGAACAGAACGCTGAATGGCGGCCAATCATGCAGGCCTACCTCGCCTCAATCGCCTTTGCAGATTATTGCATAGGCATCGCGATGAAGGGTCTGCGCAAGCATGGATACGCCGATAACAGTTTGGTCTGCCTAGTCTCCGACAATGGATATCATTTGGGCGAGAAACAGCGGTTTGCAAAGATGTCTCTTTGGGGCCGTTCGACACGGGTCCCATTGATCTTTGTTGGCCCCGGAGTCCAACATCAGATCGTCACTGATCCGGTCGGACTGATCGATATATACCCGACAGTAGCGAGCCAACTAGACCTCCCGGCCAATCCGGAAAACGCCGGACGCGACCTGAGCCCCTACCTTACAGGCGACGGCACATTACCGGTCCAGCCGCAAGTATCTGTATATGGCGAGGGCAACTACGCCGTCGTTGACCAACGTTATCGCTACATCCGTTACGCCGACGGTTCGGAGGAACTCTACGACCACGACAACGATCCGCTGGAATGGCACAATATTGCTACAAGACTAGAACATGAAGCCACTAGGATTCGGCTCGCGCAACATATTCCAAACGACGCAAAACCCGACATACTTGGAGGCAAATTGTATTGATGCAAATTTGAATGCCACCGAGGCTATCTCAATTCGCGTACAACGAAATCTTCCACGATCAGTCGATTCCGAACAGTCCGCAGAGCAAAATGGCCGGATAGATATGGTTCATAGTCGGTGATGTCGAAAATCAATTCTCCATCCCGGAAAAATCGCTGACGGTATCCTTCTGACACGATCCGAATTTCGTACCGCCGGTTGCCTTCTATCAGAAAGCGCGGATCGGTCAGATCATGCTCTGGTAGGAGCGGCCTGTTGCCTATCTCCCCAACATATCTCCGAAAACGGGTCCTTGTGTTGTTATGCCCGCCTACGCCAACGTAGTAGAGCATGAGCGCATCGTATTCACCGAACCTTCCTGTCCGATCGATGCCAAAAATGTCTTCATTGTCAGGATCACTCGCCATCCAGAACTGATTGAGATCGCTTACCCTGTCATGCAGCCCTCCCTTATCCACGGCCGTAACCTTGTATGTGATCTCGACTGGGGCATGAAGTCTCGGCTTGAACCAAATCGTTGCCCCGCCAGGCGCGATGACTGTCATTTTCCCGTCTTGTGATGAGACTCGTGCTCCGGACTCGGCTTCGATGTGCCACATCTCGAGATCGGAGATAATCGTATCAAAATACAAGGGTGATTTCGAAAAAGGCCGATCGGGAGTAACAGGGGCGCACGCCGCAAACGATACTGCCGTTAGAATTGCGCAGAACATTTTTCGACAGGATTTTGGTGCGCTCATCAAGCCATCATCCATCAAACCTTTGGCAGCTTGGCGGACGCCCGTTCGATGATATGCGACGGAACCACGATCTGTCGAAGGTCTGCCTTATTGGGACTTTCTCTGAGAAAATCGGCTGCGAGTTTCACTCCAGCGAGGTATCCCATTTCTTCGACTGGCCAATGAACTGTCGTCAATGGCGGCCAAACATGTGAAGCAGTCGGAGAATCGTCAAAGCCAATCAACTCAACATCACTGGGCACCTCTAAGCCGAGGCGATAGGCGGCATGTAATACACCCGAAGCCATTTCGTCATTGCTGGCAAAGATTGCGCTTGGCCGCTCGGGGCGATCAAGCAGTAGTTTCCCTGCCTCTAATCCGGATTCGAATCGGTAGTTGCCTTGGACTATCAATGCTGGATCCGGCTCAACACCTGCGTCTGCAAACGCGTCACGAAATCCAGCTTCGCGCTCGATAGGCGAGCGGAAGCCCTCCGGCCCCCGCACAAATCCGATTTTCTTGTGCCCTCTCTCGAGGAGCGCTGAAATCAATTGCGTTACAATTTCTCGATCATTCGACGCAACGCAATGCTCGGCTGTATCAAGCGCGGTCGATCCTACTCGAACATAGTTCACTTTGAGCCGCCGGCACAGTTCGACAATATCGTCGCTTTCGGAGACTGGCGGAAGGATCAGGACCCCAATCGGGCGCTGCTTTGCAAGGAACGATTCGACGTCCTCTAGCAATCCGGGTGAAGTGCGATCCACTGGTCTTACGGCCAGTGCGAGTTCAGTGTCTTTGATTGCCGAAAGCACACCTTTCTGAAAGTTGAGAACAGTTTGGGCATTAGGATTGTCATGAAGCAGCGCGATCATGAAGTTCCGTCTCAATGCTAATGCCCGAGCTTGAGGATTGGGAACATAGCCAAGTTGCTCGATCGCGCCCGAGACTTTCTCGCGAGTCTCCGCACTCATCAAGGGCGATCTATTTATGAAACGACTGACGGTTTTCTTCGAAACGCCCGCCAGCGCCGCCACGTCATTGATCGTAGGCGCTTTCTTGTGTTGGGAAGAGTCTCCCTGCTGGGACATTATCAGGCAACCTCGTCAAGGTTAAAACAAACCGTCAACTACGTGGAACACGCGCTGTCAGCTTCAATCGGTAATTGCAAACAGATAAATCTGACTTGCACTTGTCATGACACCGGTTACCACTGATAGTCAAACTTGCTCAAACAAGTAGAATTGAAAGCGATCGGGAGAGAGAGATTGCGCGTTCATTCAAGGCGTCGACATTTGCAGCTGCTGTCAGCGGCAGGCCTCGCGGCCATGCTACCTGGTTGCACGCAACTGGGCGCGAGCAATCGGATCACATTGGCTCATACTTTGGACGAGCAGCATCCCGTGCACCTAGCGATGGGGCGGTTTCGCGACGAGCTGATCCGCCTTTCCGGGGCTTCTATCGCGGTCGAAATTTTTCCCAATGCTCAGCTAGGAACAGAGCGCGAACTGGTGGAGCTGGTTCAGCTTGGCGCGATCTCCATGACCAAGGTCTCTTCGCTCTCTCTCGAAAACTTTGCACCGGACATGGGCGTTTATTCGCTTCCTTATCTTTTTGATGACAGCGAACATCAAAGGCGGGTTGTACAAAGTGACGTCGGGCAGGAAATCCTTGAGGGTCTGAGCAAGGTCTTGCTCAAGGGGATGGGGCACTACGACGCCGGCGCGCGAAGCTTCTATATGACCGATGGTCCAGTCAACACGCCTGCAGACATTCGCGGCAAGACTGTCCGCGTCCTGCCGAGCGAAGCTTTGGTCAAGACAGTTGAAACATTCGGTGGTGCGGCGACCCCAATTGCCTTCGGCGAACTTTATGCCGCTTTGCAACAGGGCGTCGTCGATGGTGCGGAGAACAACCCGCCCAGTGTACTCAGCGCGCGGCATCACGAGGTATGCAAATACTACTCACTTGATGAACACGTCAGCGCCCCTGATGTTGTAGTGATGAGCCAAAGTGTGTGGGATAGCCTGAACGAAGAACAGCAGGGTTGGGCCAAGCAAGCGATGGCCACTTCGGAAGCTTACCAGCGCCAGCTGTGGCGCAAGGCATCTGATGAGGCTTTGGCGGAAATTGAAGCGAGTGGAGTCGTTGTTAATCGACCAGACAAAGCGCCCTTCCGAGAAGCTGTCGCTGGTTTCAAAGCCGGGTTTGACGGAACAAGGATCGGCGAACTCGCTGCACGGATCGAAGCCATGTCGGAGAGTGCATGATGCGGATTATGTTGGAAAAAGCACTTGCCGGGATCCTGGTGCTGTTGTTCAGCGCGACCGTTATCACTGTCGTTTGGCAGGTGATCGGTCGCTATGTTCTTGAAGCTCCCAGTTCTGCGACAGAAGAGATCGCGCGCTTCCTGCTGATCTGGCTGGGTATGGTGTCGATGGCCTATGCCTTTGCGAGGCGAATGCATGTGGGTGTGGACTTAATTTCCGCGCGGCTGTCTCCATCGGGACGAATATCAGCAGCGCGGGCAATCTGGCTCGCATGCGCGGCCTTTGCGCTGATTGTGATGGTCTATGGCGGCGGACTGCTGGTGAAAGTGACCGCAACACTAGGACAGACATCCGCAGCTCTCGGCCTACCAATGTGGACGATTTACGGCATCATGCCGGTCAGCGGGCTGGTGATCGCCTATTTTTCCTTTTCCTTCATGCTAGAAGGCACAGCGACCGAGACAGAAAATCTGGAAGGAGAGGTCCAGTGACAACCGGCCTGATCCTCGTTTTGGTTTTCTTCATACTGGTCGCGCTCAATGTGCCGATCGGTTTTGCTATCGGCCTTTCAACACTGGCCGCACTGCTTGCGATCATGCCGATCGATCCTGCCACGACCACAATGGCACAACGCATGGTCGCCGGCCTCGACAGTTTTACCCTGCTGGCGATCCCGTTCTTCATCCTGAGCGGCTATCTCATGGGTGCCGGGGGTGTCGCGCGAAGACTAATTGATGCGGCGAAGGGGCTGATCGGTGCATTGCCGGGTGGGCTCGCAGTTGTCAGCATCATATCCAGCATGCTGTTCGGATCGGTTTCGGGATCGGCTGTCGCGGCGACTTCGGCGATCGGATCTTTCATGGTCCCAGCGATGAAGAAAGAAGGCTACGACGCACCTTTCGCCGCCTCTGTAACTACTTCCGCTTCGATCCTGGGGCTGCTGATCCCGCCGTCTAATGTCATGATCGTTTATGCCGTGGCGGCAGGTGGTGTCTCTATCGGGGCGTTGTTCCTGGCCGGATACGGGCCCGGGCTTTTGGCTGGTCTGGCGCTGATCATCGCCGCCATGCTGGTCGCACGAAGGGCCGGCTACCCAGTCTCTGAACGGCTATCGCTTAGCGAATCCCTGCGTACGATCGTCCCCGCGATCCCCAGCATCGCCATGCTCGTTATTGTTGTCGGCGGGATCGTATCAGGCTTTTTCACCGCCACTGAAGCCAGCGCCTTTGCGGTCGTCTATTCGCTGCTGCTCGGCATATACCTACACCGCGAAATGAGGTGGAAGGATCTGCCAGGCGTGATCATCAAATCTGCCGAGACCACCGGTATCGTGCTGTTCCTGATCGCAGCTTCAACCGGAATGGCGTGGATGCTAGCCTATTCGGGCATGCCCGGTGCAATAGCAGAGGCGTTACTCACCATTTCCGACAACCCGCTGCTACTGTTACTGCTGATCAATGTGGTATTGCTTATCGTCGGGGCATTCCTTGACATCACGCCAGCGATCTTGATCTTCACGCCTATTTTTCTGCCAGTTGCGGTTGCACTTGGCATCTCTCCAGTTCACTTTGGCATGATCTTGATCTTCAACCTGTCGATTGGATTGTGCACACCGCCGGTTGGTACTGTCCTGTTCGTAGGTGCAGCCGTGGGCGAGACGAAGGTAGCCGCAATGATCAAACCTATGACCCCTCTTTACCTGGCGATGATCGCCGCTCTGGCCGTCACAACTGCAGTTCCTGCACTGTCGGAAGCGTTGCCGCGGTTCTTCGGCATGATGTGAGCAGAGCGGGCGAGTCTCATTCATCAATCTTTTTTGATCATTTTCGATCATTTTCTTGCATCGGGCTGAAAGCCAGCTAATCTCCCGCCCAAAGAATCCGAGGGGAGAGTACATGGAAGAGTTCGAGCGCGAACCAGTTGCGCCATCCGCGTTAAAGCCGGGGCGTTACTTCGCCGCATCCTATGCTGGCGAGCATGTTGCCGGCACGGAATTCGTCATCGGCGCCATGTTCGTTTCCTGGGGAGTGGGAGCGGGCGATGTCATTTCCGGGCTTTTGCTCGGCAATCTGCTTGCTGTGCTCAGCTGGGTACTCATTTGCGCTCCGATTGCTACCGAAACGCGTCTGACGCTCTATGCATATCTCGAGAAGATCGCAGGCCCCGGCTTCATCAAGATCTACAGTGTGATCAACGGTATCCTGTTTTGCATCCTTGCGGGTGCGATGATTACCGTATCCGCGAGTGCTGTTCGCATTCTTTTCGGAATTCCACCACAAGTCGAATGGTATCCGACAAGCGCGACCTTCATCTTCATTGCACTGGGTGTTGGAGCCGTTGTGTCTTTCGCAGCGATGCGCGGTTTCAGTTTTGTGGCGCGCTTTTCCGAAGTAGCTGCGCCTTGGATGATCGCTATGTTCTTTGTGGGAGGAGCCGCATTGCTGCCTGTCATTCTCGCAGGGACACCGTCCGTCAACAGCGTGGGCAGTTACGGCGATTTCCTGAGTTTGGCAGAGACCAGCATCTGGATCGACCAAGGCACAGAAATGGGTTTCTGGCATGTTGTCGCTATCGCGTGGGGCGCCAACCTGGCATTCCACGGGGGTCTGGGCGACATGTCGATCCTGCGCTTTGCTCGGAATTCATCTTATGCTTGGTATTCAACGCTCGGGATGTTCATCGGGCACTTCGCCGCCTGGCTTGCAGCCGGGATCATGGGCGCGGGTGCGGCAATGATCCTTCAGCAACCATTGACTTCGCTCGATGCGGGTGAAGTGGCATTTCAGGCGCTGGGACCTATCGGCATTCTGGCAGTCATTGTAGCTGGCTGGACCACGTCCAACCCAACCATCTATCGCTCTGGTCTTGCGTTCCAGTCGCTCCACCCCTCGTGGTCGCGCGAGCGCGTGACGCTGATCGTCGGCGTGATCACGACCATGATCGCGTGCTTCCCATTCGTCTTCACGAAACTGCTCGATTTTCTAGGCATTATGGCTCTGGTGATGGCTCCTATCGGTGGACTGATTTTTGCAGAGCACTTCCTGTTTAAGAAGCTTGGTTTAACCCGCTATTGGCGTTCGGCAACTGAAGCTGCAATCAACGTTCCCGCCTTGCTGACCTGGATTATCAGCGTGGGTGTAGCAGCCCTGCTCGGGTATCAGCTGGGCGTCCACGTGCTGTTTCTCTTCGTGCCGGCATGGCTGACCGCGATGGTTGCTTATCCTGCACTTTCCTCCGCGATGGGAGCAAAGGCTGTCGATGCACAGCAACTGGCCTCGTCAGAGCAAGCGGAGAGCGAGAGGCGCGCCGTCGAACAAGCCTGGCTGGCCGAGCACGCAAAAACAAAGCTTGCAGCACCGGGTAGCAATCGGCTCCTACTTTCCGGCGCGAGCCTGTCGTTGTTGGTCGCAATAGTTCTGGGTGTGATGGCTCTTACAACCGGCGATTTGGAGCAGTTCCAGTCGCTGATTGTCTGGCCAACACTGACCTACTTCATCTTCGCTATTCTTCTGGTTTCGCGAGAGCCCGCTTCTCAGAAATAGCCCCCGCTTGAAAAGCCTGTGACCCGACGCGAGGAGAGAAAATTGAACACTGCAAAGAAAACCGGATTGGCGATTTTGGCGGGGCTTTTGGCAAGTTGTTCGTCACCGGAAAATGGCCCGAATGCAGAAGCAGAGAGCGCCGCTCCGGTGGTTGTCGACTTGCGAGTTCGCGAAAACCCGGAGAGCGAATATGTTTCTGTAGGCGAGTTCACCGTTCCTGAGGATCACGAGATAGGCGACGGCATGATGCCCTATGAGGGGATCGGGTGGGAAAACGCGCTGGTCGGCTATCGCATGTATCTCGATGGTCGTCTGGTCAGCGATATCTTCGGAAAGCAGGTGCGCGAACCGGTGCTGGCCCAAATCAACGAGTATGGCAGCTATCATGAGCTCGCGCCCTGGGGCATGGATGTGCTCAAAGTCGGGCCAAGCCTTGGAATTGGCGGCATCGGTATCATGCGCGATGGCGAGCCGGTCCAGTTCGGATCAGTGCCCAACCTAAGCGCTACTATCGGAACGACTGGCGGCGACACGGGTACATTCACCATCACCGCTGGCGACATCGAGGCTGTGGACGGCACAACCGGAGGATTTGTTGCAGAATACTCGATTGGCGAGGCAAGTCCGCTTACATTGGTCAGTGTGAATGCTGATGGTGATCTTCCACTCGCAACCGGCATAGTGATGCACGATGGCGCTCAGGTTCTGCAGTCTGACGAAGGCCCCGGCGAATGGCGCTATGTGGCAACCTGGGGCGACACGCAGAGCGAAAACAAGGACGGTTTGGGCATAGCGCTATTCTATCGCGCAGATCAGGCCGACTACGGCGGTCTAGCCAATACCACACACTATGTCGCCTTTAACGGGCCTCAGTTCCAATTCGGTTTTCTTGCCGCATGGGAACGTGATCCGATGGGAATAGACTCGAAAGAGGCTTTCGAAGCTCTGCTGGCATTAGAGCTTGAAGCCCTGAACGGAGCGTCCGAATAATGACCCGCAAGTTTTTGGCCCTGTGTGCCGCATCAAGTCTTTTCGCCTTGCAGGGCTGCATCGCTTCGACAAGCCTCGCTTCGGCTCCCGACGATAGTGCAGCTAATACGGCGCAGATCGATACAGAGGCTCCACGCCCCAATGTCTTGCTGATCCTGTTTGACGATATGGGTTACGGCCAGCTCGGTATCACCGGCCACGAGATAATCAAAACGCCGAACATCGACGCGCTCGCCCGCGAAGGAATGATCTTTGCCAACGGTTACGCAGGCAGCACTGTGTGCTCACCATCGCGAATATCGCTGATGATGGGACGCGATACCTCACGCCTCCACAGTTCGGCCAACACCATCTCGCTGCGCGCCGGTGACAGAACCATGGCACACTTGCTCAGCGATGCAGGCTATCAAACCGCTTTATTCGGCAAGTTCGGGATCGGCACGACATTTGGTGAGACCGACCCGATGGCGATGGGATTCCAGCAATGGAAAGGGTTGCTCCATAATATTCAGGCGCACCGGCAATTCCCAATGTTCATGTTCGAGAACAACCAGATGGTGCCTGTTCCCGAGAACCGGGCCGGTGCGCGCGAAGGTTATGCTCAAAGACTTTTCACCGATGATGCCCTGGAGTTCCTGGATACACAGGATGGCAGCACGCCTTTTTTCGCCTTTGTAAGCTACACATCGCCACATTCGGAAATGGCAGCGCCAGAGGAATTCGTGGCGCCCTATCGAGGCAAGTTTCCTGAAACACCTTACAACGGGCTTGCCGGACCTACTCCTGCCAGCCAGTTTCCAGATTATTATCCGCTCGCGATCGACGAGCCTAACGCTGTGCAAGCGGGCATGATCGCCGCACTTGATTCCTACGTTGGAGAACTCGTGGCGAAGCTCGAAGCGCGGGGATTGCGTGAAAACACCCTCATCATCATTACATCTGACAATGGGCCGCATTCAGAGGGCGGCGGAGATCCAATTGGTATTGCGGCCGCAGGCCCATTTCGCGGGGGTAAACGCGATCTGACCGAAGGCGGAATCCATATGCCTTTCATCGCGAGCTGGCCTTCGGTAGTTCAGGCAGGTCGCGTTGAAGACCAGCCGGTGATGTTCGCTGATCTCATGCCCACACTAGGCGCGCTTGCGGGTAAGCCCGGCGCAGCCGAAGCTATGGGCGCGAATGGAGTATCGTTGGCCCAATTGCTGATGCATGAAGAAGCCACGCTGCCTGATAGGATGCTGTATTGGGCCTTCTCTCGCCAATTGGGTGACCCCAATTCAGGCGTGATCGGTGTGACCCAGCAGGCTGGGAGAATTGGAAAGTGGAAAGCGCTGCGCGCGTCTGAAGACGCAGCCGTGGAACTCTATGATCTCAGCACGGATCCTGGCGAATCCAAAGATGTTGCGCGGCAATATCCCGATATCGCAGCAGACTTCGCCAACCGCTTTGACGAAGAGCTCGAAGAGCAAGCGCGCTACACCGAGTAGAGCGCTTGATCACTGACTAATTCTCACTCAGGCCAGTTCGGCTTGAGCCAGATGGTCCATGTCGTCGAATTCCTGGTTCTCACCGCCCATGGACCAGATAAAGCTGTAGGCCCCGCTGCCGACACCGCAGTGCATCGACCACGAAGGCGATAGCGCGGCTTCTTCATTGGACAGTGGTAGCGCCTTCATCTCGTCTGGCCGCCCCATGAAATGGAATACACGGGCATCTTCAGCCAGATCGAAGTAGAAGTAGAATTCGGAACGCCGGTCATGTGTGTGCGGCGGGAATGTGTTCCACACGCTGCCTTCGGCAAGACACGTAAAGCCCATCACAAGCTGGCAGCTTTCAACAATACCGGGGCGCAGTGATTGAAAAATTGTGCGCTCATTGGAAGTGGCTTGCCCGCCCAGATCGATGCGGTTTGCTTGCTCCTGCTTGACCAACTTGTGCGGATAAGCGGTATGTGCGGGATAGCTTACCAAATAATAGCGCGCAGGATTAGCCGGGTCGTCGCTTGCAAACCTCACAGTGTGCTCGCCGCGGCCTATGTAGAGACTGTCCAAGCGCTCCATGGGAAACGCCTCATTGCCTATCGTGACAGTTCCCTCGCCACCAATATTCACCACGCCAACCTCGCGCCGGGCGGTAAAGGCACCGCCCCCTAGCTCTGCAAACGAACTGAATTCGAGCGGTTCGGCAAGAGGGACCGCGCTACCCACGATGCCGCGATCAATGTCTGACAAAGTCAAAACCAGTTCACCCTCTGCCATCAGGCTTGCAACTACAAAGCTGTCGCGAAGCTCATGGTTTTGCATCGTGCGGTAGCGTTGTTGGTCTGCGGCGTATTTGCGGTCAAGTTTCACGATATCTCCGATTGATCACTTGATGATCACCTTTGAATGTTATTGGATTTTCTTGAGTGCTTATGCATGCTAAGCGGCTAAATTGAAAGAGGGAGACTGAGAATGGCATCCTATGCATGGATTCTGGGAATTCGCCCGGGATATGAGGAAGAGTACAAGAAGCGGCATGACGAAATCTGGCCCGAAATGACGGAAGCGCTGCGCCAGTCGGGCATTCGCAACTATCATATCTTCAAACACGGCCTGACGCTGTTCGGCTACTTTGAAACCGATGATTTTGAGGCGACCGCCGCCTTCCTTGCCGGCAATGAAGTCAACGCCCGCTGGGCAGAATACATGGCGCCGATCATGCAGGTAGATGTCGATCCCGCGACCGACTTTCCTTATTTGCTTCCGAAGCAGTTCTCGCACGACTGAATGCCAAAGGCGTTCAATCTTTCTCACCAGTCACTCAAGTGAGATATCGAAGATCTGCAATGGGCTTGATAAGCCGCGAGATTCTGGTTCGCGATGCCAAAGCAACGATACCTTGCCTTGCGCTACAGCGGACAAATCCCATGTGATGAAACCGCCCTGTGGATCGAACTTACGCTTCTTGTCGATTTCAATCGGCAGCCGATTCCATTTCCGGAATTCATCCTGGCGCTCAGCATAGTAGATTTGGCCTTTGTCTCGTCCAACGAAAGCGTAAAGGCGTTCGCCTACAACCGCCAGTGAAGCGGTATTGCCGTCAAAATTAGTCTTGGTTTGCCTCCAAGTGCCGTCACTCCGACCAAGATAATGGTAATAAAATGCTTTACCCCCGCGCCGATCCAGGTGCCGCAGCAGCGTGTGCATTTCGCCCGTCACCTGATCGACAGTCGATGTGATCGACGGATTGCTCGGGCCGAGGCCTTTGGGAACTTCGATAACTGGTCCGCCAATGTTGTCGATCGATATCGTCTCGCCCTGCTCCGTGTCGGCAATTTGCGAGCCATCTGTGCGCAGCCATGTACGCCCTTCATCGAGGGACTTGGCGTAGAAAAGCCCATGGTTGCAGAAGATTTCGCTTCGAGAACTAGTTGTGTAGTCGCAGGGTCGCTCGCGAAACACCCAAGATGCGTGAAGTGAACCGTCGGGTCCAACTTGCATCGCCTTTGCATCGCCCAGATAGGGGCCGCGGGTTGTCTCCTTGCCGTCAAAAGTGCCATGCCTAGAAGAGATATTGCGGACCTCTCCCCATCGGCCGATCGCCGCATCATAGCGCGCCAGCCGCATCTCTCCGCCGTAGGAGCCGCCGCTGCGGAAATAGACGATAAGATTGCCGCCGGGAAACTGCGAGAATGACGGATAAGTGACATTCAAGCGTTCGTCCGGATCGCGCCCCAAATTCTCGGTATAGGTGAACACCTCGTTGTTCCACACGACATAATCCGGGTCTGTCGCGACGCCTGGGGCGGTGACAGCATAGTTCATTTTCGGGCGATTGTGATGATCGAAGGAGATATGGATCCGACCATCGCCCTCAGAGATGGCGATGGTCTGCCGGTTATGAGCGTCATCCGATGTTACTTCGTAGTCCTCAAGTACCGAGTATTCCCATGCGAAGCCACCCAGCTTTCGCCGCGCAACAACCACATAGGACGCCGCTTCTTCACGTGGCACTGTCCGATCTCGCCCGGAGTAGAAGACCACATACTGGAAACCGTTGTAGCTTACCGCTCGCGCTCCCAACGGCCCCACAAATCGCGGTTTCCCATCACGCGAACGCTCCATCCCATCCGACGTATGCGATTGAGCGGCCAGTTCGTCCCAGCCGGTAATGTAAGCGCGCTCGGCATTTTCCGCGCCGGCTGCATGCGTAGATATAGATCCAAACATTAGCACCGCTGAAAACGCGCTAGCCATCAGCCTAAATGACGCAATCATTAATGTGCTCCCTGTGTTCTTGGCGTAGTTTTCGTTTCCTCATTCGCTCGCCTGAGCGCATCGGGCATGTAAGGGCTGAGAGTGAGATAGAAGGCGTCGAACGAAAAGCCGTCCTCTCTCATCGAGAATTCGACCCGGTGCTTCCCGGCGCTTGGCACATCTAGCCAGAGGCCGCCTTTGACGCCGCAATGGTTGTCTCGGGTGCGCTGGCGACTGTCCCAATGCCAACGGCCACGCCCTTCACAGTACTGCACGCGAGCACCACTTTCCGGCCATTCGCCGTTCAAGCCGGCGTGAATGCCGTTGTCCTCTGTTCCGAGTGCATGCGTGCGGACCCACAGATACCAGCGCCCCGCAGCCGGAAACTCCACATCATATGAAAGGATCGCCATCTTGCCGGGCTCAGCGCTGAAGTTCTCACCGTGGACGAGTTCATCATCATGCGTGACGCGGGTATCAGGGAGGAGCACGACATAGTCGTCAGCGCCATCTCGCTCCCATCCCTCGGGACATTCCGCAGATCGGCACCAGCTGCGAACATCATTCGCGCGCTGTTCTACGAAGTCCTCCGCCTCCACTAGTATGCCAGTGTCGACCCGCTCGACGACTGCCACCCATTTGCCGCTGCCGCCCTCGGGCGGTGAACCGATCGGAGTATTGCGTTGGCGGTTTTCGACTTCACTGACTGAACCGACTTGCAAGGCTCCACCATTCGCGCGGTCGAACCATCGGATCCTGAACCGGCCTTCGATACCGCCGGTTACGAGCACACTCTGTTCGTCGCCAGGCACAATGACCAAAAATTCGCCGGGTTCAGCGAAGACAAAGTCGTCTCTAGGCCTGGTGAGATGATCTGCGGCAATCATGCGCGCTGCGCGCTCGCCGACGTGATCACGGAAAAAATCGAGAGCCAATTGGCCTTCGCGCCATAGCCTTGCCCTGGTTCGATGATCTTGACAATCGAGATCGCTGCAGCCGGTCTTGTAGCCATAATAAGCTTCAACGCCGTTCGCCCCGGCAGTCAAAGCATTCCAGAGCCCGTCGCGAATGAACAGTTCGGGATCGAGTTCAAGCTCGCGTTTGCTGGGTAATTTATCGTCTGGGTAATCGGGATCAACGCCTGCGCCACCGTCGGCCCTTCCGGGCTCGTCATAGGCCATAACAAGCGGTTTACCTGCCAGCTTTGCTGTTGTGATCCAATTGATTACATCAAACCGAAGGTCGGAAATATCGTCCTCTCGACCTTGCAAACTCAGCCCGTTTAGCGCGGTATCCGGGCCAAGAAACGCGCGATAACGCTGCTTCTGATCAGGGTAGGAGTGCAACACTAGCGGATGATCGTAAGGATCGAGTGCCGCGAGATAGGAAGCCATGTGCCGCACATCGCCTGGGTGTTGGACATTCTCCTCGCCGAGATTCCAGGTAAGCGCGAGGAAGTGTCCGAAACGCGCGACCATTTCGCGCAGGAACAGCTTGCGGGTGCGCCCCAGCGCTCCTTCATCCATGAATGAATCGTTCTCAGTCTCCTGCAACTTAAAATGCATATGCAAGCCGCGCTTGTCGGCATAGGACAGTGCTCGCTGCCATTGAGCTAGCTTCGAAATGTCAAACCGATCCTGAAGCAGCCCCTCATTCCACTGCGCGCGCGGCTCCATCTGCTCGTATTCTTCAGCAGTTACAGCCATCAGATGCGGGAACACGTTTCGGTCATCCCCACCCGCGTTCCAAAGCAACATAGAGACCGAATTCGCGCCCGCCTCAACCAAATAGTCGAACATTCCTAGCAGGCCGCTGCCAGACCCGTCTTTGCCCCAAAGGTAGTCCCTACCTTCCGTTCTCAAGTCCGCTGCGTGCGCGTCCCAGGATTTGCGGAAGTCTTTGTAGTTGGGCGTTGCATCGAAGCCATCGTAGGCGAGCATGTTCTCCGGTGCATCTGGTCCAAACTTAAAGAAGATGCTGCCATCGCCCGAGAAGCGATAATAGCTCTCGCCGGTGTACTGCAGCAGTCCTCTCCCACGGACCGGGTCTTCAGACTGACGGGAGACCGAGAAGCTTCCTTGCGCCCCATTGCCCGCCAGTCGTTCTCCTGGCGCGGGCGAAATGGCCATGTCTGCACCGCGACGAAACTCAACCTTCCAACTGTATTCGCCTTCGAGCGGCGGGACGAAATGGGCTCGCCATACATTGCCTCCGGTGCATCCGGTATCAGCCGCGTCGCCGCATCCGGCAAAGTATCCTGGCATGGTCCAGCTTTCATCGCCACGGGTGACCGTCCAGTCGAGACGGACATCGGCGAACGGATTTACGCCGGAGCGCTCATCAAGCGCCGGTCCTTCCAATTCGAGCGTAACAAGCTCAAAAGGCGAGCCCGCTCCCTCTACAGTTTGCGCCGAGAGGGGCGCTCCTATCATCAACAGAAGCAAGCCCCCGATGAGCCAGCGATAGGACGGCATCAACATGTCAGAACTCTTTCCGTTTAAGCGTCACTGGCCCGATGAGACCAGACGGGATCAGCGGATCATCCGCTTCCTGAAAATACTGGGTCGCCCAACTCCGCCTCGGGCCGGGTGGTGGAGACTGGTTGTCGATGTACCAATCAGGCATGGAGCGGTCGGGGACATTGTCTTCGGCGCGGTAACCAAATTTGTCCTCTGGCTCGTAGCCGCTAGTATCTGGCAATGCCGCATCACCGATCAGGCGATTGACCCAGAGATTAGAGACTTTGATTTCGATTGAGTTCTTACCCGGCCTGAGCGCAGAACGAATGTCGATAGCGAAAGGCGCAGTCCACAATGTGCCAATGTCATTGCCGTTGACACGCACGCTCGCGACACTTTCCACCTGGCCAAGATCGAGCAAGATTTGCTCTCTATGTTGCAGGTCTTCGCGTCGAAGGGTGAATGCGTTTTGATAAGTAGCGGTACCGGCAAAATAGCGGATTTCGCGATTGTCATTCTTCGACCAATCGAACAGCTCCGATCCCGTAATATTGGTAGTGACGCCATCATGTGCATCGAACCTTATCGCCCAGTTTCCGTCAATTGATAGAACCACTTCGTTGATGAGGGTGGCTTCTGGTGCATCTCGAAATCGCAGATGGTCATCGAACAACAGGAAACGCGATTCATAAGGCGCGAGATTTAGTTTCAAGCGCGAACAACCAGTTTCATCGACAGTTCCGCTGAGGAACTCCATGTTCCCGTTGATGGGGTTCCATGCTTCGCTGTGCTTGCCATCCATCCTCACGCACAGATCGAACTGTCTAGCGTGATCGGCATCATTGAATACGAAGACAATGTCTGTTCCGCCTACCCGGCGGTGCGTGAATGAAGGAATGTCGCCCACACTGGAAAGGCGTGGCTGCAAACCTGCAGCAAAAAAGATGCCCTCTACGTCTTCCCCCAAATTGGCCATCGCAACAGGAACACTTGCCGCTCTTGCAGCTGCCAGTCGCGCCATTTCGCGCGCGCTTGGCTTGACTGTGTGCGGCCACCAAATCATTGCGTATCGTGCGCCATTCTGAAGCACGAGGGCGCCATCCTCAAGGCGGCTTCGTGTCAGCAAGGTCTGCGTATCAAGACAGTCGAACTCGACACCCTTCGGCAATACGTCAATCATCGAGTTCTTCTCTGGGCAAACGACGGGACTGTTTGATCCGACAACCATCGCAATGTCCGCAACGGCATGGCCCTGACGCAGCAAATGCTGCCCACGTGCCATGTATTGGAACCAGGCCGCTCCACCAATTTCCCACCACGGCTGACTACGGTCAAAATGCGACCCCCAGCGGTTCATGGTCATACCGGGCATCACATGGGTGTTGGCCTGATGTGCAAAACGATGAAAAAAGAACTGGTTGACGCCAGCCACCCAAGCTCGGTCGCCCCATTTTTTCCCGAACTCGGGCGAGAAATTCCAGTTATCGTCCCAAGTGGCTGTAAAGGCTTCGGCTGCTGCGATCGGTTTGCCAAAAATCCGCGCTGCGGAGACGGCGCCATTGAGGTTGCTGAGATCATCGCGGCGCACCCAGAACTCACCTGCTGGCACGGAAGCGACTGAGCCTACGGCTATCTCGTCAAACGGCCCGTTTCCATAAGGTTGGATCAGGCTTTCGAGTCCCTCATCGTCCATTAACTCGGCAAATTTGCCGTAGTAATTTTCATTGATGAGCTGTGCGCTAAACTTGCGAATGCGCTTGAACATCGCCTCCGTTCGCGATTTATCAGCAACGAAGCGGCCGGCGTACAATGGCAACCAAGGTATAAGATCGATGCCCGTCGCCTGTTCGAACTTGCGCTCATATCCAGCTGTCCAATTCTGCCCACCGACCTCGTAACTGTCGATCATGACGCCACTGAGTGCATCTGGCGCGACCGCGCGCGTGCGCGCAATCACCGGGCCAATAAAGTCGTCGTAGTGCGCCTGAAACGCAGCCGAACTGAACTTGTCGACTTCCAGCCCATTGCCTTCAGGCGATGGCATTACATTGTGGGCACCGGTCGACGTGTAGCCAAAACGCAAGAGTGTCCAGCGACCTTTGGGAAGCTTCGCGCGCAGCGAACCGTCGGTTGACAGGTTGGCAGTCAGATCGACAACGCTTTCGGGATCGACCACTGCATCCGTGTGTACGTCTGAAAGCGAAGGGAGCTCGTTGCCCGAAACGTATCCCAGCGCACTTTGGCCTGACGTGTTGTCGATACGCGCCAATTGCGAAAGCTCAATTTCGCCAATCGACGTGCTCTCGTTAAACTTCAGGCGGAAGTGGCGCGCGTCTACAGGCGTAAAGGCGGTGTCGATCTCCCATTCATCGCGCAGGATGCGAGTTTTGCCAAAATCGCGGACAGGCAGGAACTCCTGACCATCGAGAGACATTTCGAGTGAAATTTGTACATCTCGCTCAGGAATATTGGCGAGACGCAAATGCCGGATCGGTACTGATTGGCTATAGCTAAACTGGATCCAACCCGTCCCACCTTCGGGCACATTTATTGAATCTGATGTGAGAAAATCGCCATCCATCAGTCGATCCAAATCAACCGTTGGATCGGAGCTGGTTACGATCGGAGTGCTGCTCTTATCGGCGAGCTCTGCTTTCAAGGCCGGATAAGCAATTACAGCTACATCGCGATAAAATCCCTGCTCAGTGCTGGGCTGTGGCAAACGCAATTCTAGCCGACCGCCATCTACGATCATCTCGCGCCAGACCAGTCGCTTCATAGACTGTTCGGGCGTCACCCACGGCCCACCAGACGACGACCAGCCATCGCTGTTATGGAACGAGAACTTCATACCAAGCCGCTGGCATTCGGCTGCCACATGGGCGACCAGATCATGATACTCAGAAGAATTGAATTTCACTGGGCCATAGGAGATTCCCTGGGTCACGGAGAACAGTACAATTCCGCCGATACCGACACGCTCCATCGCTTCCAAATCTGTCGTGATTCCTTCTCGCGACATGTTGCCGCTCATCACATGGAACCAAGCCCATGGGCGGGTATCTGAAGGGGGCTGCGCGAACTGCTCGCGCAGCTCGTCGAGAGTTGGCTGGGCAGACAGCGCACTGGGCGATCCCAGTGAGAGGGCAGCGCCTATTGTTGCAGCAATGGCAAACCGTGATTCACCCAAGACCCGCAACAACGCGCTTTCCCCTTAGCGTGGAATCTTATGCAGACGCAGCGTTGAGGGCTGCGGAATCTGCCCGCGCGCCTGGTCCTGGGCAGGCGGGTTGGCTTCCCAACTTAGATAGAAATCATACGCACTGTCTTCAGGGATGCCCTCTGCCTTTTTGACAAACTGGACGAGCTGGTCGTTATCTTGGAAAGTGCCAATAATATCAGGAACCGATTGATAGCTGCCCACTCGAACGGTGCGGGTGGTTTCAGGATCGACGACAAACTCGATCTCATCGCCATCTCGCTTTGCTCTAACCCGGATTGTTCCATCTTCCGCTACGTAAGGAGCCTCAGGCACAAGAATTGAAACGCTAAGGCTTCCTCCACGGTCCAGAAGCTGCTTGCTGTCAGTCCAATCGCTTATTTGGTGGGTCGACCACCCCTCGCCCGATTTGCGCGCCAGCATTATCTGCGTGTCGCCGTTCCCGTCATTCTTGTAGTACGAAATCATGGGCAGGTTGCTCGCATCAAAGCCGAGCTTTTTCTGCCCGTTCAGTATGCCGCCAAAGGTCGGGACCGGATCGACAACTTCGCCAGTCGAACGGATCAACGGCAAACGAACAGGATTGCCGTTCGAATCTTCCCAGTTCTCCAAGTCAGGGCTCCGAACATAGGAAAGGTTGTTGTTTGTGGCTGCGGACGGTGTTTCACGCCATACCCAAACCATGTGAAATTTGCCGTCTGGACCTAGTTCGGGTCCAATATAGTAGGCGCCCCGCTCGTCTTCGCCGTCGAAGAACTGGCCATCATGCATGAGCGCCCATGTCTTCGACTCTGTGTCATATCGGTGATAATAGTACCGCCCGTTTCCGCTCCCACCGAGACGGTAGATCGCGATCAAGCGACCGTCACGATCATGCATGAAATTGGGATAGGTGACATTAACGTCGCGTTCGCGGCTGATAAGGTAATCGACTTGCCTCAGCGAGCGCACTTCCCATGGCTCCGTCGAACGGAAATAGACCAGCCGGTCATTGTGCATATTGCCCATTACATGGATGTAGCCCTCCTCATCCACATCGACAGTCGCGTAATTATGGCTGTCCCAACCCAGAAAGCTCGGGAGCTTGTGGTAGCGCCATGGGGTTCGTTGATGCGCGCGATGCGCCACACTCATTTGTCGGCTGGCATCGTAGTAAATGATGAATTGGTGTTCGCCGCGTTGAATCATTTGCGCCCAGACACGATTGCCGGCCCAATGGAAATCAATTGCCTCCACTTCACTCGCCAGATTTAGTTGATCGTCGGCTAGCCTGTCACTTGGCTGTGCAAAGGCGCTTGGCGTGGCAATGCAAAGAGACAGCAGCACGGCTGTCGCAATCTGAATTCCTGACTTCGATGCTTTCATAATCTTCGTGCTCATCACCTTGCCCCAAAAGGAACGGGCCGGCAGCGAGCTTGAAGCTAGCCACCGGCCCACAGGGAGGATCGTTAAATCATTAGAACCTGTAAGTTGCGGAGAGCGAATAGGTCCGCCCATCATATTCATACAGGCGGAAAAGCTCTTCGACACCGAGATACTCGCGGCGCGAGCTTTGCGTGATGTTGAACACTTCGGCGCGGATTTCCAAGCCTCTCATAGGCTTGATGGCGCCGGAGAAATCCAACTGACCACGCGGGGCGATAATGGTGTTACCACCGATAAACGAAGAGCCGCCTTGCCGCTGAATCTCCGACTGGTGGTTGTACGCCAATCGCGCCTCGAGGAAGTCGTCTTCATAGTAGCCGATGATATTGTAGGTATCTTCGGCAACGTTGAAGAGCTGGACATCATTGTCACCGCCTGAACGGACACGCGTGTAGTTCAAGACAACGCCCGTATTCTTGAGAAAGCCTGGCAGGAAGTCGAGTGTCTGCTGAATCTGCGCCTCGAAGCCCGTGACGTTGATTGTGTCCGGATTGTTTACAGTCCGGCTGACGCGAATTCGCTGCGGATCCCCATTGTCATTGGTGAAGACACACTGTCCAGCATAAGACTGTTCAATCGGATTAGTCGAGTTGATGTCAGCAAAGCGAATATCATTGAAAGTCCGGCCTTCGACCGTAAGGCTCTCACCTTCCGGACAGAAATTCCGCTGACGGGTAATGTCACCGACCAGAGACTTTCTGAAGAAGCCGATCGACACCACACTCCCGGGCTTGTTGTACCAGCTCAATCCCAGATCGAAGCCGGTTGAACGCCGAGGCTGCACATCGAGTGTCGAGATGTTGATAGAGGTCCGGGGGATTGGATTCCCGTCCGAGCCGAGAATACGATCCTCGGGATCCAGATCGTCGATATCGCCCGAAGTGTCATTTTCGACAATGAGCGTTGGCGTCGGAGTGAACTCTGCAAGATCGAGTGCTTCGAACGTGCCGTAGAACGCCGCTCGAGCGACGATATCTGGAGTGATCTCATAGATCAAATTCATGGACGGCAGGAAACGCTCGAAGCTATTCTTCGCCTGTCCGAACACCAAGGCATCGTTGTCACTCGCATCCTTGAATTCAAGCGCTGGCCCACCGTTTGCTGCGCGAATTGCATTCAAATTGTCATAGAACTGCAGGAAAGTTGGATTCGTTTGGCCAACCAAGTCAGTCTTTACATAGCGAACGCCGAAATTGCCGCGTAGCTGGGCATCGTACATGCGCGAAAAATCGAACTTGGCCATCGCATACAACTCGATCGTCTCACGCGATGAATCGAAGTTGTTGTCTACAATAGTCGGGCGCGAAATCTGCGGCCGGGCAAGGTATGTGTTCCCGCCAGGTGCTTCGACCAACGGCAATGCAGCAAGAATTTCTTCCGGTGTGATTGTCGCCGCACTTTCAGGCGTCAACTGCGGAAAATACCCGCGGATATTGCCGGCCGAAGGCGTGAACCGCAGATCAGACCGTGGTTCCTGACTTGCGGAGCCAAGCAGAGATTCCAAGACTGGAATATCGAGCGAGAGGAAATTGTCCAGTTCAACGCCCGGGATGTCACCACCGAGATAGGCACCGCCTTCGGCCACGCCGTCGTTCGGCACAAGAATGCTGCGGTCAAAAGCTGCGGCATAGTTCAAGCCAAGACCACCAAATTCCGAGCGGTAACGGCGAGAGGTCTCATCACTGTAGTAGCCGCCAACCTCTACTTCCGAGAAAAGGCCGCCCTCGAACTTGCGCGCCGTTTCGAAGTCGAAAGATTTCAGGTCACGATCCACTCCTTCGGTGAATCCCAATGCCAAAATCGAGGTTGGTTGATTGAACGGGTTCTGGTTCGGCCCCGGAGGGACGAAGCCAGCGAAGTCGTCCCGAGCGCCAATACCAGAACCGGTTTCAACACGAGTTGAGCCGCGCGTTTGATCGAGTTCATACAGCAACGGGTTAACAATGTTGTCAACAAAGATGCTGTTGAGGCTGCCGAGGCCATTGTCCAAAATCAGGATCGAGTCGTTGCCACGATCATCAATGCCATCAAGGTTGGAGTCGAGATCACGGGTGGAGGCACCGCCTCCACGGAACCGAACCCGCAAGCTATATTGGTTCAAGCTCGACCGGCCGCGCGCTTCGGAATATGTACCGACGCCTTTGAAGCGCCAGACATCGTTCTCGAAGTTGAACTGCGGATAAATCGCCCAGGATTCGTCAAGTGCAGGAAAACTACGATTTTCGATTGCGGTTTGCGAGTCACTGATCAAGACGCGCGGTACGAGGTAAACATTCTCCTCTGTACCGTTCTCGTCCCAGTCAACCACACCCACATTGACAGGAGCGGAAAGCGGCGAAACTAGTGAGTTAAAACCGTTATGCCCCTCGAATATTGAGATATCCTGATTGGATTCACTCAAGTTCCGGCGGGTAAAAATGCCATCGAGACGCAGTTCGAGATTGTCCGAAACCTCATAGGCCATGCCAGCAGAAATTGAGAACCGCTCCCCCCGATTGTTCTGAACAAATTGACGCATGGCGCGCGGATAGATCACTGCGTTGTCCAGCCCGTTCTCTCCAACGGCCGGAAGATCGAAAGCCGGATTAGGTGTGCCAGACACAGCGCTTTGATCAGCACCTATACCGCTAGCCCGAGTCCCATCAGCAAAGCCCGCGACTTGCGCACTGGTAAACTGCCGATAATTGTTGAGGCGGAGCGTATCACGCCGGAAACTCTGCTCAGAATAAGCAAAGTTACCGTAGATGCCAAAGCGATCACCGATACGCTGAGCGCCGGAGATAAAGAATTTCGGAAGTTCGTCTCCAGTCGTCTCCTCATGATCAACTTCAGCGCGAACTACGAATCCTTCACGGCGCTG